>NZ_JACFYV010000002.1:0-132006 GCF_016759955.1 Burkholderia sp. KCJ3K979 | reverse complement strand
GTGTCGCGCGGGAACAGCGCCTGGTTCACGTGCAGGTTGGTCGGGTGCAGCGGCTTCTCGGTGCGGCGCGCCGACGCCATCAGCACGCCGATCTTCGCGAAGGCGGCACGCGCGACGTCGCCGCAGTCGTTCAGCGCTTTCTTCATATAGCGCAGGTACGCGCCGCCATGACGCGCTTCATCGCGCGAAATCGTTTCGTAGATCTGCTTGATGACGGGCTCGGTGTGCCAGTCGGCCGCGCAGCGGTACCAGTGGTTCAAACGGATTTCGCCGCAGAAGTGCAGCATCAGCGTCTCGAGCGGCGGCGCGGGATCGAACTCGAAGCGCACCGCGTGCAGCTCCGCTTCGGTCGGCACCCTCTCCGGCCTGAAGCGGCGCAGGTATTCCATCAGCACGAGCGAATGCTTCTGCTCCTCGAAGAACCACACGCTCATGAACGCGGAGAAGTCGCTGTCGTGCCGGTTGTCGCGCAGGAACATCTCCGTCGCGGGCAGCGCCGACCATTCGGTGATCGCGTTCATCCTGATCGTATCGGCCTGCTCGTCGGTGAGCAACGCGGGATCGAACCGGTTCCACGGGATGTCCTTCTCCATGTCCCAGCGGACCGCTTCGAGCGACCTGAAAAGTTCCGGATAGAGCATCGTCGTCACCATCGTGGCAAGGCGTTCGGCACTGGCGCTCACGCCGATTGCGTGGACGCCGGCGCAGCCGCTTCGGCATCGGGCTCGCGATCGTCCCGATCGTCGTCCACCGAGCGCGGCGACAGCCGGCCGCGCAGCAACGCGTAGTAGAACTGCCGATACGTGCGGTGGTAATAGCGGATGCGCGGCGCGATCGCGCCATGCAGATCGTGCAACCGCTCGATCGGCAGGCTCGGCATCATGTGATGCTCGACGTGATAGTTGTTGCCGTTCGTGAACCACGTCATGAACGCGTTGCTCTCGATCGTCCGCGTGTTGCGGAACGGATCGGTACTCGTCAGGTCGCAGCGATAGTGCTCCGGCATTTCGACCAGCGCATGCACGGGCGCCGCGACGAACACGAGCGGCACGACCCACACCCAGACGACGCACCACGTGTGCAAGGCGAACGACAGCGCGGCCAGCAGCGCGATCGCCGCGGCCATCAGCAGATAGTCGCGGCGGATCGCGCGCGACACGAGCGCGTTGTCGCCGAAGCGCGCGCCCGGCACGACGAGCTTCGCGACGTTCTTCGCGAACTGGATATAGTGCGCGGCCATCGACAGCCGCCAGGCCCACAGCCCGACATTGACGACGGGGCTCGCGCCGTACTGGTCGCCGTAGTCGAAGAACTCCTTGTTCTCCGGCGTGCCGAGCAGCCGGTGATGACGCAGGTGGCTGTCCTGGTACGCATGGAACGACACGAGCATCGGCATGCCGAGCAGCACGCCGAACACCATGTTCAGGCGCTTGCTGCGAAACCCCTGGTAATGCAGCGCCTGGTGCTGCAGCTCGACGCCGTGCGCATACATCGCACCGATCAGCAGAATGCCGACGATCTTCAGGATCACGAGCGCCGACAGCGCGAACATCATCCCGTGCGCGATGAGCGCTGCGTAGACCACCAGCTTCAGCGAGAAGACCACGCCGCTCGGGCGGCTCTTCATGTCTGCAACCGGTTTCGATCGGGCGACAAGCGATGAGGTGACGGACAAGACGCTCTCCTTGAGCCGGGCCCTGCCCGGCACGATGACGCGGCGGCGCTGGCGCGCTGCCGGGATGCAATTCTTCTGTGAGTCGATGTTTCGGACAAACGAATTTTCCGAACGCATTGCATGACGCCTGCGCATGAGCGCACCACATCGTGAACTAGACGACCGGTCGAATGAGACCGACCAGTCACCTAGGACTGGCTCACAGAGATAACGAACGTGTGCTGCCCCGAGTGGATGCGCTCCGCTCATGCATAGCGTGCATAGATTCCGTTTGTCGCGGCGAATCGATCCGGCAAGAATCCACCTCACTCGACGAACGGCGCCGCCGGCACCGTGGCGCGAGCGGCCGTGTTCCTCAAGGGGAGAATCCTCGTGACGAAGTACGCATCCACCATTCACCGCCTGATCGAATCGCTCGAGGACGTGGCGGGCGCCATGCATCGCATGACGTTCGTCGACGACGCGGGCCACGAAGCGGGCATCACGTACCGGCACTTCGCGGAAGAGGTTTTTCGTCAGGCCGGCGCGCTGCGCGAGCTCGGGGTACGCGAGAACGATCTGGTGATGCTCGCGCTGCCGGCGTCGGTCGAGCATGCAGCCGCGATGATGGCCTGCGTGATGACCGGTGCACTGCCCTGCACCGTGCCCGTTCCCATGCGGCGTGCGGCGGCCGGGAGACAAGTGGCGGACGTCGCGTGCGAGCTGTACCGGCCGCGCCTCGTGGTTGCCGCGGACGCGCAAGCCGCGGCCTGGCGCGACGATGCGTTTCCCGCGGCCGCCACGCGCGTGGTCGATCTCGCGACGCTATCGAGCGCGGCCGACGCCGGCGCGCGCGCGCTGATCAGTTCCAAGAGCGGCCGCGATCCGCATCATGTTCAGCTCACGTCCGGTTCGACGTCGCATCCGAAGGCCGCGGTGCTCAGCCACGAGAACGTGATCGCGAACGTGCTCGGCATCGGCGGATCGGTGCGCTTCGACATCGCGGCCGGCGACGGCACCGCGTCGTGGCTGCCGCTCTATCACGACATGGGGCTGCTCACGCTGCTGTCGAACCTGCATTACCGCGCGCCGCTGCTGATGATGCAGCCGAACAGCTTCATCCGGAATCCGCTCGGCTGGCTGAAGCGCATCGCGTCGGCGCGCGCAACGACGACGTCGGTGCCGACCTTCGCGCTGCGCTACTGCGTGCGCCGCTTCAACGCCGCCGCGATGGACGGCGTCGATCTGTCCGCGTGCCGCAACATCTTCATCGGCGGCGAACGCGTGGACGACGCGACGCTGCGCGATTTCGCCGCGACATTCGCGCCGTACGGGCTGGCAGCGTCGGCGCTGCAACCGTGCTACGGGATGGCCGAATCGACGCTCGCGGTATCGATGCATCGCGCATGGCACGAAGGCGCGGTCGACGGCGCGCCGTACGTGATCGCCGATACGCTCGACCGGCGCGCGCTGATCGAGCGCCGCGACGCGCAGCCGGCCGCCGCGAACGACGGCCAGGACACAGAGACCGAAACGGTGCTCGCGATGGGCACGCCGATCGACGGGATGGCGTTCCGCATCCTCGACGACGGCGGCCATGCGCTGGCCAACCGCGCGGTCGGCGAAGTCGCGATCCGCGGCACGTCGGTGATGCTCGGCTACCTGAACCCCGACGACGGCACGATCGCCGCGCCGCTGACGGCCGACGGCTGGTTCCGCACCGGCGACATCGGCTACGTCGCGGACGGCCAGCTGCATATCCTCGGCCGCAAGAAGGAAGTCATCATCATCCGCGGCAGCAACTATTTCCCGCACGAGATCGAGGAAGCGCTCGCGTCGCACAGCGCGCTGCGCAAGAGCACCTGCATCGCGTTCGGCCTGCCCGATCCCGAAACCGGCACCGAGCGCCTGGTCGTCGCGATCGAGGCGCGGCCCGTCGACGCGACGCCGCAAACGCGCACCGAGTGCCAGCAGTTGCTCGCGTCGCGCATCGGCTTCGCCGCGCAGGATCTGTGTTTCGTCGAGCCCGGCTCGCTGCCGCGCACGACGAGCGGCAAGCTGCAGCGCCTGAAGTGTCGCGATCTCTATGCGAACGGCGCGCTGCCCGTGATTCCCGCGTCGGCCGCCGTCGAAGCCGGCCAGGGAGCGTTCGCATGACGGCCGCGTCCCTCGCCCCGGTGCTCGAACTGCGCGACGTCACGCGCACATACGAAGGCGCGGGCCGCGTCGTCGCGGTGCGCGGCGCGACGATCTCGATCGGGCAGCGCGACGTCGTCGCGCTCGTCGGGCCGTCGGGCAGCGGCAAAAGCACGCTGCTCAACCTCGCCGGCTTTCTCGACGTGCCGACGAGCGGCGAACGCTGGCTCGAAGGCCGCCGCATCGATGATGCGCCGGACACGCTCGAACGAATTCGCCGCGAACGCATCGGCTTCGTGTTCCAGCAATTCAACCTGATTCCGGTGATGTCGGCGCTCGAGAACGTCGAGCTCGGCTGCTTCGCATGGGGCACGCCGCGCACGCGGCGCGAACGCGCCCGCGCGATGCTCGACGCGGTGGGGCTCGCCGCGCGCGAGCGGCATCGCCCCGGCGAGTTGTCCGGCGGCGAACAGCAGCGCGTCGCGCTGGCCCGCGCGCTCGCCAAGGAGCCGGCGATCGTGATCGCGGACGAGCCGACGGCGAGCCTCGACAGCACCAACGCGCGGGCGGTCGCCGAGCTGATCCTCGACACCAACCGCACGCTGGGCACCGCCTTTCTGATTGCGTCGCACGACGATCGTCTGTGCGCGCACCTGCCGCGCCGCATCGAGATGCGCGACGGCGTACCGGGAGTGAATCGTGAACTGGTCGACGTTTGCGTGGCGTAACCTCTGGCGCAACCGGCGCCGCACCGTGCTGACGATGGCGATGATCGGCGTCGCCGCGTTCGCGTCGAGCCTCGCGCTCGGCTACGTGATCGCAACCTTCGACGCGGTGCGCGAAGGGTCGATCGACAGCGGCGTCGGCCACGTGCAGGTGCTGCATCACGGCTATCTCGACCTGATCGGCGAACGGCCGCTGCAATACGGGCTGACCGCGGACGAGCAGACCGCCGCCACGCAGGCGATTGCCAGGCTGCCCGGCGTCGCGACGACCGCGCGCGGCATCGACTTCGACGGGCTCGTGTCGAACGGCGATCTCAGCTACGGCTTCGTCGGCGAAGGGATCGAGCCGAATCGCGAGCCGCCCGGCTTCTTCGACTATCACACGGTGCTGTCGGGCCGCTATCTGTCGCCGACGAACGCGGGCACCGAAGTCGTCGTCGGCGCCGAACTCGCGCGCAAGCTCGGCGTGCACGTCGGCTCGGTCGTGCAGCTGATGGCGTCGACCGCGCACGGCGGCATCAACGCGACGGACGCGCAGATCGTCGGCGTGATGAGCACCGGCAACAAGGACGTCGACGAACGGATCGTCAACGTGACGTTCACGGCCGCGCAGGCGCTGCTGCGCACCGACCGCGCGTCGCGCATCGCGGTGTTCCTCGAGGACACCGCCGGCACGCCGGCCGCCGCCGCGACGCTGCGCGCGGCGCTGCCGACGCTCGACGTGCGGACCTGGGACCAGCTCGTGTCGCTCTATCACCAGGTCGTCGCGCTGTACAAGAACCAGTTCTCGGTGTTCGGCGCGATTCTCTGCGTGACGATCCTGCTGTCGATGAGCAACTGGATCCTGATGAGCATCGTCGAGCGCCGCCGCGAGATCTCGACGCTGCGCGCGCTCGGCGTGCCGGCCGCCACGGTGCGCGGCGTGCTGATCCAGGAAACCGCGCTGCTCGGCCTGCTCGGCGCGGCCGCCGGCATCGCGCTCGCGCTGCTGACCATGGTCGCGCTCAATCACGCGCAGATCCACCTGCCCGCGCCGCCCGGCCGCGTGAAGCCGATCCTGCTTGAATTCACCGTGTCGCCCGTCGCCGTGGCCGCCGTCGAAGCCGCGTTCGTCGTACTCGGCGTGGCCGCGGCGCTGCTCGCGACGCTCGGGCTCGCGAAACGCAACATCCTCGAAGGACTCGCCCCATGAATCGCATTCGCCACACGTTCGCCGCATTCGCCGCGCTCGTCGCGTGCGCGCCGCTCGCCGCGCAGGCGGCCGACGCGCCGACGGCCCAGACCATGCTCGCCCGCGCCGACGCGTATCGCAGCACGGCCGCCGATACGCAGACGAACATCCAGATCACCAACGAAGTCGGCGGACAGTCCGGCGACGCGACGCGCTATCTCGTCTACACGCGCGGCAACGGCGACACGCTCGCGCTCACGCGCAGCGGCGAGAACGACGGCCAGAAGTACCTCGCGACGACGCGCGGGCACTGGTTCTACGTGCCGAACACGCGCAGCGCGGTACGCATCAACGGGATGCAGCGGCTGCAAGGCGAAGTCGTGATCAGCGACATCACGCGCACGCACTGGGCCGACAGCTATCGCGCGACGGCCGCGCCCGGCACGACGCCGATCGCCGGCAAGCCGGCCACCGAGCTCGACCTGACCGCGACCGATCCCGACAACGTCTACCCGACGATCAAGCTGTGGGTCACGCCCGATACCGACGTGCCGGTGCGCGCGCAGTTCTTCCTGGCGAGCGGCCTGCTGTTTCGCAGCGCCGATTTCTCCGCGCCGGTCGACGCGAACGGCCGCAAGGTGATCCGCAAGATCACGTACCGCAACGAGGTCGAGAAACAGCGCGCGAGCGTCGTCGACATCCTCGACGGCCAGCCGCGCAAGATTCCGTCGGGCTGGTTCAATCCCGACACGCTCGCCGATGGCCAGTGAGTACGACGCCGATGCCGACGCTCATCGTGACCGCCTCCATTCATCGCCCGAACGCGCCCGCCGCGGCTGGCCCGGTGTCGCGCTTGCCATCCCGCTCGCGCTCGGCTGCACGCTCGCGCACGGAGAATCGCTGATGGACCAGCTCGGCACGCTCAACGGCATCGGCTACGCGCGCACCGTCGACAGCATGGACGGCCGCGCGCTGCTCGGCCGCCTGATCGGCGATTCGCCGCGCAACCAGCAGGAAGCCGGCCTGCTCGCGCGCATCGACGGCGAGAACCTGTTCGTGAATGCGCGCGTGGTCGCGAGCAACCACTCGCTCGGCGCGCAGGCGAGCCGCTTCAACGAAGCCGGCGTGCGCTACGCGTTCGACAACGGCATCACGCTCACGGCCGGCAAGCGGATCGATACGCTCGACACGTCGCAGGCATTCTTCCCGCTCGGCTTCTTCCAGAAGCGGGCCGCGACGGCCGACATCTACGATCGCTACGGCGACGTCGAAGGCACGCCGCTCGTCGAAGCGAAATGGGCCGGCGAGCAGACGACGCTGCAGTTCATCGCCGGCGAGAACCGCACGCTGCGCAACGACGTCGACAACCGCGACGTGCAGGGCGCGACGCAGCTCGTACGCGGCGCCTACAACTGGTCGGGCGGCTCGGCCGCGCTGCTCGCCGGCCGTCACGCGGGCCGTGGCGGCACCGGCGCGACGCTGTCGTTCGACGTCGCGCGCTCGAACACCGTCTATGCGAGCGCGTGGGTCGAGCGCGGCACGACGCGGCCGCTGCCCGCTTTCATCGCGAACGGCACACCGCTCGATACGGCGGCCGCGTACGACGCCGTCGATCGCCGCAACGATCGCCAGTACATGTGGCGCAGCGCGCTCGGCATGCAGAGCGCGCTGCCGGGCAACCTGTCGCTGATCGTCGAGTGGTCGCACGACGAAGCGCGTTACGACGCGAGCCAGTGGCGCCGGATGGTCGGCGCGGTGCAGGCGAACAACGCGCTGCTGCCCGTCGCGCCCGGTGCCGCGCTGGCCGGCCTCAGCGGCACGGCCAACTTCGTGAGTGTCGACGGCAGCCTGCGCGACTACCTGTTCGCGCGGCTCGGCAAGAAAGTCGGCCGCATCGAGTATTCGCTGCGCGGCGTCTATTCGCCGCAGGACAAGGGCCTGCTCGCGATCGCGCAGGTCGTTGCCGACGTGAACCAACGCGTGAGCGTCGATGTCGCGCTCACCCACGCCTTCTCCGACAGCCAGTCCGAGTACCGGATGGTCGGTCTCGGCACCCGCATCGACGCCGCCGTGCGCGTGCGTTTCTGACAGGAACCCTGCCATGTCCACGCTTTCCGCCCCCGCCCCGCTCGCACCGTCGCTGCTCTTGCGCGTGGCCGATCAGGCCGCGTATCCGGTGCTGCGCCACCTCGATGCGATCGGCACGCCGCCGCATGCGGCGGCCCGGCTCGTCGAGGCTGCCGCCGTGCGGCTGCTCGACAGCGAGATGGTGATCGCACTGCGCTCCACGGCACCGGACGTGCTGCCCGACGCGTCCGCGTCGACCCCGCTGCGGCATGACGAAGCGCCGCTCACCGAAGCGCTGCTCGAGCAGATCGGCCGCGAAGGGTTTCATCACCTGTTCAAGCCGTTCATGCGCGCGTTCATCCGCATCATGTTCGGGCTGTTCTTCTCGGACGACCAGAATCGCCGCGCCTGCGAGTGTATCGACGCCGGCCACAACTTCGCGTTCCTGATGAGCGACGGCGGCGGCCCGACGTTGGCCGCGTGGCGCACGGTCGTACGCAGCGACGACAACGGGCTCGCGCTGACCGTCGACAAGGTGTGGGGCATCGAGGCGCATCGCGACTGCATGGCCGTCGTCGCCGCGCGCTTGCCCGGCGTGATGTTCCCGGCCGCCTACCTCGTGTGGCCCGACGAATACCGGAAGCTGAAACGCTCGACCTGCGGCGCGCCGTTCCTCGCGGGCAACCTGCAGCTCGCGAACGTCGGCGGCCAGGTGCGCGTCAGCGCCGAGGATCGCCTGCGGATCGGCGGCCCGACCGTATTCAACAAATACCTGACCGTCGTGCGGCCGTACTTCGTCCGCGCGCTGATGGCGCACGTCGGCTGGCTCGAGCGGACCGGCCGCGTCGAACTCGATGCCGATGCGCGCGCCGTGCACCGCTTCATCGCGGACGCCGCGCGCAGCCAGACCGACGACGCGCACTACAGCTTCGGCAAGGTGCAGCGCGTGCTCGCGATCAAGCTGCTGTCGAACGAGTTCCTGAGCGCGCTCGTACGCGACGGCAACGTGCCGCTGTTCGACGACCAGCGCGACCTGCTGGCGTTTTCGAAGATGGAAGGCAGTTCGTACCGTTGTTATCACGAGCTTCGCAAGAGCCTGCGCTGCGAAGCCGGCAGTTGACCCACGCGACAGGCCGATCGATCCCGATCAAATCCACTCAACTTCAGGAGCTCCCCTCATGACGACCCAGAACGTTCCGGCCGACGCGCTCGACATCCTGTCCCGCGAAGTCGCGAAGATCCTCAACGTCGAAACCGTCGACACGGACGCCGGCATCGGCGAACTCGGCATCGACTCGCTGAACATCGTCGAGCTGATCGTGTTCTGCGAACAGCTTTACGGTTCGATCGATCCGGAAGCGCTGAACATCACGCAGTACACGACGCTGCAGCAGCTCGACGCGCAACTGCGCAGCCAGCAGCACGCGGCCTGATACGGCGATGCTCGCGCCTCTTGCCCCCGTGGCGGCCGCCGCCGTCCAGCCGGCCCCGGCGACCGCGCTAACCGTGCAGGCGCTCGCGTACCGGCGCGTCGCGCCGTCGCGCGACGGCGCGGCCGTGCCGCTCGACGATACGGCCCGCGCGATCGGCACGCTCGCGTGCGCCGAACGCGAGCGGCTGTGCGGTGCGATCGGCGCGGACGACTACGTGGTCAGCTCGACGATCCTGTCGATGCTGTTGATGAACGATTCGCCGCAGCATCGCGTGTTCGCGCAGGCCCTTGCCGGTGCGAACGACTACACGCCCGACTGGATGACCTGCTCGTACGAATGCGCGGGCTGGGGTTACGTGCTGCGCCGCGCGCTCGCGACCGCGGCGGAAACCGGGCCGCGTACGCTGCTGCTGCAGATCGTCGACGTCGACGTGCACGGCTACACGTACTGGCACGGCAATCCCGCGTGGGGGCGCTCGGGCTTCGGCGTCTGCACGCTGCTCGTCGACGTCGGCCGCGAACCGGCGCAGTCGGTCATCGCGGACGCCGCGCCGCCGGCCAGCGCGGTCGTGCGGCTCGGCCGCGACATCCGCACGTTCTGCGCGGCGCGCCCCGGCCTGCACGCGGCGCTGCCGTTCTTTCCGGCCACGTCGCGCCGTGCGCTGCTCGCGTCGGTCGGCAAGACGCCGCTGCTGCCGGACGGCCACGGCGTGTTCGGTCATGCGTTCGGCAGCGACCCGTGGCTGTCGGTGCTGCTCGCGCACCGCGACGGCGACACGCCGCGCCGCGCGGCCGTCTGCTCGCTCGCGCTGAACGGCTATTACGCGATCGCCGACGTCGCGTTCGCGCCGGACGCGACGTTTTCTCTCGACGGCGAGGCGTGACATGGTGCGACCCGTTCACTTCACCTACCGGATCGAGCGCGACGCGCGACAGCCCGTGGCGGTCGCGGCCAGCGCGTACCGGATGCCGCTCGACACGCCGGCCGACTATGCGCGCGCCGCGCTCGCGGAAGCGGCCGGCGATGCGTATGACGCGGGCAATACGTACGACGTGGCCGGCGGCGAGCGCCGCGTGCTGCTCGATCACGTGCAGTATTTCGCGTTCCTCGCGGAAGTCACCGCGCGGATTCGCGACGCCGTGCATCCGGATGCCCGCCTGTTCATCGAGGTGTGCGCACCGTATTTCGGCGCGCTGCCGGCCGAACTGCTCGCCCCGCACGTGCTGCTCGGCGTGCACCTGTACGACGAAGCATTGCGCGACGCATCGCGCGGCGCGCCGGTCGTGTGGATCGGCGACCGCATCCTGCGCGACGCGGAATTCGCCGGCGACAACCGCGTGTGCTGCGCGATCTGGCCCGCGCGGCTCGCCGATGCGTTCGACGCGCAACTGCGCGGCGCGTGGCCGTCGTTCGCGATCCGCGTCGAACCGCACCCGGGCGCGTCGCGCGCCGCCGCTCCGTTCACCGATTCCGCCCATTATTCCGGCGCCGCCGCGCGGCCGGGGAGACCCTGACATGAATGACACGCTTACCGTGATGCAGGACACGGCCGATATCCGCTGGTCGATGCCCGTCGACGCGCTGATGTCGAACGACTACGCGCTGCGCGAAGAGGCGCTGAACCGGCTGTACGAGAAGGCGAAGGCCGCGCAGTGGGACGTCGCGACCGACGTCGACTGGAGCCACGACCTCGACCCGGCGAACCCGCTCGGCATGCCCGACCCGACGCTGCTGATCTACGGCACCGAGCTGTGGGGCAAGCTCGCGGACGCCGACAAGCGCGAGGTGCGCCATCACGCGCAGGGCTGGCTGCTGTCGCAGATCCTGCACGGCGAGCAGGCCGCGCTGATCTGCGCGTCGAAGCTCGCGTCGGCCGAGGATGGCCTCAGCGCGCGGCTGTGCGCGGCCGCGCAGATGATGGACGAAGCGCGCCACGTCGAGGCGTACGCGAAGCTCGTCAACGAAAAGCTCGACGTCAGCTACCCGATGAGCCGCTCGCTGAAGGGGCTGCTGCACGACACGATCACGAGCAGCGCGCTCGACATGACGAACCTCGGGATGCAGGTGCTGGTCGAGGGCATCGCGCTGTCGATCTTCCAGAGCGTCGTCGCGTACAGCACCGATCCGTTCATCAAGGACCTGTTCCTGCGAATCCAGCGCGACGAAGCACGCCACTTCGCGGTCGGCCGGATCACGCTGTGCCGCGTGTACGCGGAGATGAGTTCGCACGAACTGCGCGAGCGCGAGGAGTTCATCTGCGAAGGCGCGGCCGTGCTGTACGAGCACCTGTGCGCGGACGACATCTGGGAACCGATGGGGCTGTCCAAGCGTGAATGCAGCGCGATGGTGCGCGAATCGCCGGTGTCGAGCTCGATCCGCCGCTCGATCTTCCGGCGCCTGGTGCCGACGATCCGCGAGATGGGCCTGCTCACGCCGACCGTGCAGGCGACCTTCGAAAAGCTCGACGTCCTCGACTACGCGGCGATGCCGCTCAACTGAACCATGACGACGACCTCCTCCCAAGCGTCACGCGATTTCTGGATCGGCATCGACGCGGTGGCCTACGAGCTGCCGGGCCCGCCCGTCGATATCGAGGCCTGGGCCGCCGAGCGCGACTATCCGGCGCAGCGGGCGGCCGCGATCGCGCAGTCGGGCAGCCGCTATTTCCACATGGCGCTCGACACCAGCGAGACCGATCTCGCGATCGCGGCGGTCGGCCGGCTGCTCGACACCGCGCGCGTGCAGCCGGCCGACGTCGGTGCGATCGTGCACGTCCACACGCAGCAATTCAGCGTGCCGCCCGCGCCGCGCAGCCTGCCGCATGAAGTGGCTGCGCAGTTCGGCATCGAGCCGCTGTGGCTCGGCTCCGTCGCTCAACTGAACTGCGTGTCGGTCGCGGCCGGCATCGAGACCGTGCGCGCGCTGATGCGCCGCCATCCGCAGCTTGACGCGGCGCTCGTCGTGTCGTCGGACCGCGTGTACGGCGAGGATTACCGGATGCGGCAGATGACCGGCGTGCAGTGCGACGGCGCGGCCGCGATGCTGATCGCGCGCAACAGCACGAAGAACCGGCTCGGCGGCATCGCGATCGAGACGCACGCGAAATGGCATCGCGGGTCGGACACGGTCGCCGCGAACGAGGCCGACCTGATCATGATGGAATGGCCGTACACGCGCCGCGCGATCGACGCGGCCGTCGCGCTCGAGCCGCATGCGCTCGACGCGTACGAACTCGTGCTGCCGCACAACGCCGACCTGCCCGGCTGGAACGCGCTGTGCCGCGCGATGCGCGTGCCGGCCGAGCGGCTCTACGCGGACAACATCCATGCGCGCGGCCACGCGTGCTGTTCGGATTTTCCGATCAACCTGGCCGACGTCGGGCTCGATGCGCTCGCGCATGGCCGGCGCGTGCTCGGCGTGATGCAGTCGAACTGCGGCGCGTATGCGGCCGCCACGCTCCATCCGGTGGGCCGCCATGACGCCTGAGCGCCCGCTTCCCGCCGCCGATCACGCGTGGATCGCCGATCTGCGCACGCCGTGCTACGTGTACGAGCCGGAGATCGCAATCGCCCGCTACCGGTCGCTGAAGGCGCGGCTCGGCACGCGGCTGATCGTGTCGCTAAAGGCGAATCCGAACCAGGACATGCTCGCGCGCTGCGCGCATGCGTACGAAGACGGCGTCGAACTCGCGAGCCGCGGCGAACTCGACGCGGTGATCGGCCGGATCAAGACGCCGCGCTACCTGAACAATCCGTCGATGGACGAGATGTTCATGCGTGCCGGGCTCGCGTCGCGCTGCCATTTCGTGCTCGACAACCCGGACGCGGTCGCGCGCTTCGTGCCGCTCGCCCGCGAAGCGGCGGCCGGCGGCAGCACGCCGGGCGCGGTGCTGCTGCGCGTGAATGCCGGCGCGCTGGCGGGTGAACAGGCGCGCGCACTGTGGCACGACCACTTCGGGATGACGCCGAACGAGGCGCACGACGCGGTGCGCACGCTCGCGGCTGCCGGCCTGCCGGTGGCCGGGCTGCACGTCTTCTCCGGCCCGCATTCGTTCATCCGCCAGGACCCGACGCAGCCCGACACGCTCGTGTTGCCCGAATTGCTCGCCGCGCTGGCCCGCGATCTCGCACCCGCCAACGGCGCGCCGCTCGGTTCGCTGAGCCTCGGCGGCGGCTTTGCCGACGATCACCCGGGCGATGCCGCATTCGACCGCTATGCCGCCGCGCTCGCGCCGCTGGCCGGCCCCTATTCGCTCGCGCACGAATCGGGCCGCGCGATCTTCGCCGATGCGGGCGTGTTCGCGACGCGCGTCGTCGCGGTGAAGACATGGCAGGACCGCACGATCGCCGTCTGCGACGGCGGGCTGTCGCATGCGTTCCTGCTCGCGCAGACCGAATCGGTGATGCGCCGCCTCGCCGCGCCGTCGCTCGTGCGCCGCACGCCCGCGCCGCCGCCGCGCGGCGTGCCGACGCTCTACGTCGGCAGCACCTGCAGCCGCGCGGACGTGATCGGCCGCGACGACGCGGGCGCGCCGCCGCAGGTCGGCGACATCGCGGTGTTCGAGCGCTGCGGCGCGTATCACCGCACGTACTCGATGGCGCATTTCCTGTCCCACGAAGCCGCGCACGTGTACGTGCGGCCGGCCTGAACCCGAGGAGCCGATCATGAACGCATTGATCAGCATCGCCGACCTGCTCGAACACGGCGCCGCGCGCTGGCCGCATCATCCGGCGTATGCCGACGGCGGCGGCACCCTGACTTACGACCAGCTCGCCCGCGCGGTCCGGCGCGCCGCCGCCGTACTCGCGGCGCGCGGCGCGCAGCCCGGCGAACGCGTCGCGATCTACGCGCCGAAGCGCATCGAAACCGTGGTCGCGATGCTCGCGGCCAACGCACTCGGCGCGATCTTCGTACCGGTCAATCCGCAGTTGAAGGAAGCGCAGATCGAACACATCGTCGCCGACAGCGGCGCCGCGCTGTTCGTGACCGGCGCGCAGCGGCTCAAGCGCCTGCCGGCGCTCGCCGCACTCGTCGGCGGGCGCACGCTGCTGATCGAGGAGCTGGCCGACGCGATCGATTCGCCGGGCACCGACACACCGGCATCGGCATCGGCAGCGGCCCCCGCCGGCCGCCCGGTCGACGACGATCCGGCCGCGCTGCTCTACACGTCCGGCTCGACCGGCAAGCCGAAGGGCGTCGTCGTGTCGCATCGCAACCTGGTGTCGGGCGCGTTCAGCGTCGCGGCGTACCAGCGCCTCGCCGACGACGACGTCGTGCTCGGCGTGCTGCCGCTCAGCTTCGACGCGGGCCTGAGCCAGCTCACGACCGCGCTGGCATCCGGCGCGTGCTACACGCCGCTCGACTTCCTGCAGCCGGCCGAAGTGCCGCGCCATTGCGATGCGTTCGGCGTCACGTCGATCACCGGTGTGCCGCCGCTGTGGATGCAGATCGCGTCCGCCGGCTGGAGCGACACCGCACGCACGCGGGTCCGCCGCTTCGCGAACACCGGCGGCCATCTCGCGACGCCGCTGCTGCACCGCCTGCAGGCGCTGTTCACGCACGCTTCGCCGTACCTGATGTACGGGCTGACCGAGGCGTTCCGCTCGACCTATCTGGCGCCGGCCGACGCGGCGCTGCGCCCGACGTCGATCGGCAAGGCCGTGCCGAACGCGGAGATCCTCGTGCTGCGCGCGGACGGCAGCGAATGCGCGGCCGACGAACCCGGCGAGCTCGTGCACCGCGGCGCGTTCGTCACGCTCGGCTACTGGAACCGGCCCGAGCTGACCGCGCAGCGCTTTCGTCCGCTGCCGCGCCGGCACGGCGAGATTCCGCGCCCGGACGTCGCCGTGTGGTCGGGCGACATCGTGCGGCGCGACGCGGACGGCTACCTGTACTTCGTCGCGCGCGGCGACGACATGATCAAGACGTCCGGCTATCGCGTGAGCCCGACCGAGGTCGAGGACGTGCTGTTCGCGCTGCCGCACATCCGCGAGGCCGCGGTGTTCAGCGTCCCGCACCCGGCGCTCGGTGAAGCGATCGCCGCGTGCGTCGTGTCGACGCTCGACGCCGACGCGTGCCGCGCCGACATCGCCCGCGCATGCCGCGACGCGTTGCCCACCTACATGAACCCGCTCGTCGTCGAGCCGCTGCCGACGTTGCCGCGCAACCCGAACGGCAAGATCGACCGACCCGCATTGAAAGCGCAGTATCGCGACGCGTTCGCGCGCCCGAACCTCGAGGAGACCGCAGCATGAGCCTGTCGACGCTCGATGAAACCTGTGTCGGCGCGCCGCGCGTCGCCGCGCCCGGCACGCTCGCGCTGTCCGGCGGCGTCGTGGTGCTGCCGCCCGCCGTCGTGTTCAGCGCGATCCAGGCGCAGGAGCGCCACCCCGGCTACCGGCACCTGCTGCTGCCGCAGGCGCGCTTTGCGCGGCCGCGCGGCATGGGCGCGTTGACGCCCGACGAAGGCACGCGCCTCGCGCCGGGCGGCCGGCCCGCGCTGCGCGTCGCGCCGCCCGGGCGCAGCCTCGCCGATCTCGCCGCCGACGCGGCGCTGGACCTGCGCGACCAGCTCGGCTCCGGCGCGCTGGCCCGCACGACGCACGTGATCGTCGCCAGTTGCGCGCTCAACGAAGGGATCGGCGACTCGGTCGTCGGCCGCATGCAGTACGAACTCGGGCTGCAGCGCGTGACGCCGTTCGCGCTCGGCCAGAACGGCACGCTCGGCTGGTATTCGGCGCTGATGCTGCTCGACGGGCTGCTGCTCGACGAAGGCGACCAGGCGCTCGTGATCCTCAGCGACAAGTGGCTCTACCCGTTCTTCCGCCAGTTCGGCGACCTGGTCGGCTACGGCGACGCGGCCGCCGCGCTGCTCGTGTCGCGCGCGGGCCCGGCGCCGGAACCTGCGGCGTGGGGCGGCGTACGGTCCGTCGCGCTCGAATTCGGGCCATCGATCACGGACCCGTGGGCCGATGCGCCAACCGCGCTGCGCGACACGCTCGCGCCGGTCGCCGCCCGCGCGATCCGCCGCGCGCTCGAACAGGCCAACCTGCGCGCGAACCAGATCGACTGGTGCATGCCGCCCGGCTTCGATCCCGGCTTCGCGGCGCGCGTGGCCGACGCCGCGTCGATTCCGGTCGCCGCGCGCATCCAGCACGACGGCTCGGGCCATCTGTCGTCGGCCGAATCGGCCGCCGCGCTGATCCGGCTCGCGGGCGCGCTCGACGAAGGCGAACGCCGCACGGTGCTCGTGTGGGACGCGGCGCTGCATGGCGCGGCAGCGGCCGCCGTGGTCGACCTGGCCGGCGGGCTCGACGCCGCGCTCGATATCGAAGGAGACGCATGATGAGCGCATACAAGGTGAGCCTGCGCGAACTGCGCTTCTTTCTGTGGGAACTGTTCGAGGCCGACAAGCGGTTCCTGGCGGAACACGGCCTGTACGGCACGCACGATCGCGCGTCGATCGATGCGCTGCTCGAACGTGCACGCGATTTTGCGCTCGATCTCGGGCGCAGCTACCAGCAGGCCGACGTCGAGGGCTGCACGCTGCTCGACGACGGCCAGGTACGGATTCCTTCGCATTTCCACGCGCTGTGGGCGCGCTTTCGCGACGAATGGTCGAACACGCTGTTCGGCACCGCGCACGGGCTGCCGCCGATCGTCACGCAGATGATCTACGAGATGTTCATGGGCGCGAATCCGTCGTTCATGACCTACGGCGGCTTCACGCGCCCCGCGGTCAAGCTGCTGCAGATGCACGGCACGCCGCACCAGAAGGCGCTGATCGCACCGCTCGAAGCGTATCGCTGGGACGCGTGCTTCTGCGCGACCGAGCCGCAGGCCGGCACCGACCTGACCGCCGTGGCGCTGCGCGCGACGCCGCTCGAACGTGATATCTACGCGATCGACGGCGAGAAGGTGTACATCTCGGCCGGCATGCACGAACTGACGGAAAACACGTTGTATTTCGTGCTCGGCCGCATCGATACCGCGTCGCCGGATTCGTTTTCGCTGTCGTGCCTCGTCGTGCCGCGCTTCTGGCCCGACGAGGAAACCGGCGAACTGCGGCCGAACCACGTCGATTGCATCGGCCTGCCGCGCAAGATGGGGCTCAAGGGCTGTGCGAACACGCATCTGGTATTCGGTTCGAACGGCACGACGAAAGGCTGGCTGCTCGGCGGCCGGCGCAACGTCGGTCTGCTGCAGCTGATGCCGCTGATGAACCAGGCGCGCATGAGCACCGGGATGTTCGGCGTCGGCGTCGCGTCGAGCGCGTACCTGCACGCGGTCGAGTATGCGGGCCGCCGGCTGCAGGGCCGGCCGATCGAGCGCGCGTCGAACACCCACGCCGCGCGCGTCGCGATCGTCGAGCACGCGGACGTGCAGCGCATGCTGGTCGACATGAAAAGCCGCGTCGACGGCTGCCGCGGCCTGCTCGGCAAGCTCGCGGCGACCGCGACGCGCGCGGCGATGCTCGAAGCCACGCCCGACGCCGACCCGGCCGAGATCGAGCGCCATCGCAAGCTGCAACTGTTGCTGACGCCGATCTGCAAGGCGTTCATCTCCGACCAGGCGTGGCGCATCTGCGAAACGGCGATCCAGGTGCACGGCGGGCTCGGCTATACCGATGCGAGCCCGGTCGAGCAGAACGCGCGCGACGTCAAGATCCTGTCGATCTGGGAAGGCACGAACTACATCCAGGCGCAGGATCTCGTGCGCGACAAGCTCGGCTTCGGCCGCCATTCGCGGCTGATCCAGTACTACCGCGACGAACTCGACGCGTTCCTCGCGCAGCAGCATCACGCCGGCACGCATGCGGAGCTGCGGCCGCTGTTCGATGCGCTGCGCGCGGGCGCCGACCGGATCGCCGCCGCGCTCGACGACATCGCCCGCGACGTGCAGGACGGCCACACGCATCGCAGCAGCCAGTTCTATACGCGCTTTCTGGAGATGTTCGGCGTGGTCACGTCGGCGTGGGTGCTGCTCGAATCGGCGACGATCGCCACGCGCCGGCTCGATGCGCCGGACACCGCCGACGCGCCGGCCGAGCTGGCGTTCTATCGCGGCAAGCTGAAGAGCGCGCGCTACTACTTCGCGAACGTGCTGCCCGTCGTCGACCAGCACGCGGCCGTGATCGCCGCGATGGCGCACGCGGCGATCAGCGTCAGCAGCGACGAACTTGCCGCGGTGGAATGACATGGATACGACACTCGACTCCAGCATCTCCGCCACCACGACCACGACCGGCGCTGCGCCGCGCAACCTGCTCGGCCGGCCGACGACGCGCCATCGCGGCACCGACATCGACGGCGCGACGCTCGACCCCGAGGCGCTGCGGGTACGCGATCTCGACCTGAACGCGCTGATCGGCGCGACGACGTTCGAAGGCGCGCTCGCGCATCTGTGGTTCGACGTCGCGCCCGGCCACGCCGACCATCGCACGCACGAGGCGGAGATCGCCGCGCGGCTCGCGGCGTTCGCCGACGCGCTGGCGCCGGGCTCGGTCGCTCAGTCGGTCGCCGCCGACCTCGGCGCGGCGGGCGTCGCGCCGGTATTCGCGGCGGCGTCCGGCCTGCTGCGCGGCCTCGACGACGTGGCCGGCCGTGTGCACGGCCCGGCGCCCGACGATGCCGATCTCGACACGATGCTGCTGTGCGCGGCCGCCGCGCCGTTCCTGCTGCATGCGGCGATCGAGGGCCGGCCGTTCGCCGCCGACCCACACGCCCGCGGCGGCACGGCGCTCGATGCAGCGCAGACGCAAGCGCAACGCATGCTCGTGCTGACCGGCGCGACGCGTGCCGATGCACCGGCGCAAGCGGCGATGGACATGCTGCTCGTCGCGTGGCACGCCGGCTTCGGCTACATCACGCCGACCGTGCTCGCGCCGCGCGTCGCGATCGGCACCGGCGTCACGCTGACGCAGGCGATCGCGTCCGGCTTCCTCGCGAGCGGGCCGTCGCACGTCGGCGCGGCACTCGAAGCGATGCAGTGGCTCGCCGCGCTCGCGCGGTCGATACCGGGCGGCACCGACGCGCCGGCCGCCGCGCTCGACGCGGCAGGCCGCGCGGCGATCGATGCGACGCTCGACGCGAAACGCACGCTGTACGGCTTCGGGCATCCGCTGTTCGTCGCCGATCCGCGTCCGCCACACATGCGCGGCCGGTTCGCGGAAACCGGCTTCGACGGCGCATACGTCACGCTGTTCGACGCATGCTGCGCGCAGGCCGACGCGCGCCGCGCGCTGCGGCCGAACATCGATTTCCTGACCGCCGCGACGCTGCTCGAACTCGGTGTCGCCGCGCCGTCGTGGGGCGTCAGCGTCGGACTCGGCGCGCGCATCGCGGCGATGGCCGCGCATGCGGTGGAACGCCGCCGCCGCCCGGCGTTCGGTGTCAACAGCGCGACCGCGCGACGGCTGCTGGCCGCCGTGCCGGTCGGCTGGCTGTGAACCCTCACTCTCTCGCACAAGGAACGTCATGCTGCTCAAGAACCTGCGCCCGGCGAACGACTACGATCGCTTCGCCACCGAGACGCTCGAACCGTGGGACCTGCTGTTCATCAGCCGCATCCGCCAGCTGGCGCGCGGGATGACGGCCGGCACGATCGCCGACATCGGCACCGCCACCGGCGTCGTGCCGGTGCGGCTCGCGACCGATCCGGCGATGCGCGGCTGGCGCTACGTCGGCATCGACCTCGATCCGGCGATGCTCGACGAAGGCCGCCCGCGCATCCACGAACTCGGGCTCGACGACACGATCGAGATGCGCGTCGGCGACGCGCTCGCGCTGCCGTTCGACGACGGCACGCTGACGATGGCGGTCGGCCGCGCGACGCTGCACCACCTGCCCGACAAGGCGCTCAGCCTGACCGAGATGTACCGCGTGCTGGAGCCGGGCGGCATCGCGCTCGTGCACGACATGCGCCGCGACGCGCCGCAGCACCTGCTCGACCGCTTCACCGAGATGCGCGCGGCCGCCGACTATCCGCCGACCCACGTCGAGGAAAAGATCACGCTCGACGAAGCGCATGCGCTCGTCGCCGAGGCCGGTCTGGCCGAAGTCGCGTCGATCTACAGCCCGAGCATGGGGCTCGGCGCGCTCGGCTTCGAAATCCTGCTGAAGAAACCGGCGCTGGCCTGAGCGATGACCGATCTCGCCTTCCTCGCCGCGCATGCGGCCGTGCGGCTCGGTGCCGACGACGTGCACTGCGCGCCGGTCGCGCCCGGCGCGACGCTGCCGCTGTGCGTGACGCCGCGCAGCGCCGAACTCGCGACGTCGCCGGAGATGTTCGTCGCATGGTACCGCTCGCGGCTCGACACGATCGACACGCTGCTCGACGCATGCGGCGCGCTGCTGTGGCGCGGATTCGCGGTGCCCGACACCGCCGCGTTCGGCCGCCTCGGCGCGCTGTATCCGGCGCACGCGAACGGCTATACGGCCGGCGCCGCGCCGCGCAAGCAGATCGACGGCCAGGTCTATGAATCGACCCGCATGCCGCCGCCGTTCAGGATCGGGCTGCATCAGGAGATGGCCTACATGCCCGCGTTTCCGCGCCTCGTCGCGTTCTACTGCCGGCAGCCGGCCGACGCGGGCGGCGAAACGCCGATCTGCGACATGCGGCGCGTGACCGCGCGCGTGCCGGCCGCGCTGCGTGAGCGGTTCGCCGAACGCGGCGTGATGTACCTGCGCAATTTCGCGGCGCCGGGCGACCGCGCGGACGGCCTCGCGGCGAACCCGAATCTGCCGTTCGCCGCGTACCACCGGCCGTGGGACGACGCATTCGGCACGACCGAGCGCGACGAGGTCGAGCGGCTGTGCGCGGAACGCGGCGTCGGCTGCCGCTGGCTCGACGACGGCAGCGTGACCGTATCGCACGTCGGCAGCGCGCTGCGCACGCATCCGCGCACCGGCGAGACGGTGTGGTTCAACCAGGCGAGCGCGCAGCACCCGAACCCGCGCTCGATGGGCGAGCTCAGCTATCGCTACCTGCAGCGCATGTACGGCGCGCGCGCCGCGTTCCCGTACGAGATCCGCTACGGCGACGGCGCACCGATGCCGTTCGACGATCTGGTGGCGATCTACGACGCGCTCGACGACGAGGAATGCGCGTTCCCGTGGCAGGCCGGCGACGTGCTCGTCGTCGACAACATGCTGGTCGCGCACGGCCGCAACCCGTACCGGGGCGCGCGCGACACGCAGGTCATGCTGTTCGACTGAGGATGCCGACGATGAGCGTTTCGTTTCTTGCGTCCGTGCGCGCGATGTTCGCCCCGCGCGCCGCGTTCGACCGGCCGCGGCGCGCGGGCACGCCGCCGCTGCCCGACGCACATGCGCCGGGCGCGGCGCTCGGCGCGCGCGCGATCGACGTCGCGGCCGGCGATTTCCGCTTCTCCGCGCGCCACGTGCGGTTCCGGCTCGGCGCGATCACCGCGATCATCGGGCCGAACGGCTCGGGCAAGACCACGCTGCTCGAAACGCTGCTCGGCTTCCGGCGCGGCGGCAGCGACGTGCGCGTGCTCGACGTGCCGGCCGAACGCTTCATGCGCGATTCGCGGTCGCTGCAGCGAATCGGCGCGCAATTGCAGAAGGTCGAGTATCCCGATCATCTGCGTGTATCCGAGATCGTCGCGCTGCACCGCGCGATGTACGCACACACCGATGCGGCGATCACCGACGCGCTCGGCATCGCCGACCTGCTCGACAAGCCGTGCCGCGCGCTGTCGAAGGGGCAGCGCCAGCGCGTGGACCTGTACGTCGCGCTCGCGCACCGGCCCGAACTGGCCGTGCTCGACGAGCCGTTCACGGGCCTCGACCGTCGCTATGCGGGCGTCGTGATCGACCTGCTGCGCCACCGCGCGAGCGGCACGAGCGTCGCGATGATCTGCCATTCCGAGGAGGAACTGAGCGTGGTCGACGATCTCGTCTGGGTGCGCGACGGCGGCGTGCGCTACCAGGGCGACCAGGACACGCTGCGCGCCGAGCTCGTCGGCGATGCGCGCGCGGTCCTGCATTGCCGCGACGCAGCCGATGCACGCGCGCTGCGCAAGCGGCTCGCGGCGCTGCCCGGCGTGACCGGCGTGCGCGTGTCGGCCGCGCACGTGGTCGAGGCGTTCGGCGATGCGACGCTGCATCCGAACGTGCACCGGATCGTCGGCGAACAAGGTATCCAGCATCTCGCGCTCGCGCCGAGCACGCCGGGCGACCTGCTGCGCCTGTGCACCGAGGGCCCGACCCATGACTAAGGTGTTCCTGATCCTCGTGCGCAACGAGCTGCTCGGCTATCTGCGCAGCCGCTCGTCGCTGTTCTGGACGCTCGTGTTTCCAGTGTTCCTGCTGAGCGTGATGCTGTTCGCGTTCGGCGGCTCGGGCTCGCTCGGCACGGCCGACATCGCGTTCGACGTGCCCGGCGGCGCGACGCCGTACAACCAGGCGTGCAAGGCGGAGATCGTCGCCAGCCTGTCGCACAGCGACACGGTGAAGGCGACCTTCGGCGGCCGCGGCACGCCGGCCGAGCGCGTGACCGTCGTGCTCGGCGCCGACGAGCGCACGCCGGCGACGATCCGCTACGACTTCAACGGCTCGCTCGCGGTGAAGGCGGCGTCGCGGGTCGTCGAGATCGCGCTCGCACGCTGCGCCGCGCAGCGGCTCGGACTGCCGGCCGCGCAGGCACGCTTCGAGAATGCCGCGCCCACGCGCCGCCCGTTCGACTATGGCGCGTTCTTCGCGACCGGCATCCTCGTGATGGCGTTCATGGCGATCGGCCTCAACTCGACGACCACCGCGATCGCGGCGCTGCGCGAGCGCAATACGTTCAAGCTGTACGTGTGCTTCCCGGTCTCGCGCGGCGTGTTCCTCGCCGCGCTGATCGTCGCGCGGATGGCGATGATGGCGCTGTCGGCGCTCGTGCTGCTGACGGTCGCGCGCGTCGCGTTCGGCATCGCACTGCCGATCGCGACGCCGGACGGGCTGCGCGCGTTGCCGATCGTGCTGCTCGGCGCGGCGATGGTGCTGAGCATCGGCGTGCTGCTGGCCAGCCGCACCCGCTCGCTCGCGGCCGCCGAACTCGCGTGCAACGTCACCTACTACCCGCTGCTGTTCTTCAGCGACCTGACGATCCCGATGCACGATGCGCCCGCGTGGCTGAAGGCCGGGCTCGCGTTCCTGCCGACCAACCAGTTCGCCGTCGCGCTGCGCGGCGCGCTGGTCGACGGCGCGCCGTACGCGCAGCTCGCGCCGCAACTGCTCGGCATGACCGCGTGCACCGCGCTGTTCCTGTTCGCCTCCGCGCGGCTGTTCCGCTGGCACGACGCTTGACGCATGACGCGTCGTCGCCACGCTGTTTCGACGAAGGAGAGACACGATGAAATCGAACCATCCCATAACCGACTACCTGCTGCACGCGAGCAACTTCCTGCCGGCGATCGTGTTCCTGTTCTACGGCCGGCTCGGCCCCGAACAGCCGGACCTGCGCTGGACCCACGCGTTCCTGATCGGCGGCGTGCTCGCGCTCGTGCACGGCGCGTGGCTGATGCGCCGCGCGGAGCGCAACAGCATCGCGCTCGGCGTCGACCTGTTTCTCGTGATCGGCGCGGTGCTCGCGCTCGTGTCGCCGACAGGTAGCCGTCTGTGGGGCGAGGAACTCGGGCCGGCGGCGATGCTCGTCTGCGTGCTGGTGGTCGGCATCGTGCATACCGCGTGGTCGGACGGCGGCTTCGTCGACGGCACGTTCGTCGACCACGCGCGTACACGGTCGCTGTCGCTCGTGCTGCTCGCCGTCACCGTCGTCGCGCTCGCGGTGTCGATCGCGATGCGCCACAGCCCGCTGTGGGGCGGCGTCGTGCCGCTGATCGCGCTGGTCGTCGTGCGCGGCCGGCTGCGCAAGCAGCTCGCGCGGGCCAGCTGACGATGAACGCGCTGCCCGCCCCCGCGGCATACGCCGCGCAACGGCACGCGCTCGCCGCGGCACTCGGCGACGGCTGGCTCGAAGGCGCGGCCTGCGAGCCGTATGCGACCGACGTCGTGCAGCACGGCGGCGTGCCGCTCGGCGTCGCGCGACCGGCTTCGACCGCCGACGTGCGTGCGCTGGCACGCGTCGCCGTCGCGCACCGGATCGCGCTCGTCGCCCAGGGCGCGCGCACCGGGCTCGTCGGCGCGGCCGTGCCCGATCGCAGCGGCACGCAATGCGTGGTGTCGTTCGAGCGGATGCGCACCGTTCGCGCGTTCGATCCGGCCAATCGCAGCATCACGGTCGAGGCCGGCGTACGGCTGTCCGACATCAACCGTCTGGCGGGCGAAGCGGGGCTCTGCGTGCCGATCGATCTCGGCAGCGATCCGGCCGCCGGCGGCCTCGTCGGCGCGAACGCGGGCGGCAGCCGCCTGATCAAGTACGGCGACGTGCGCCGTCACGTGCTCGGCGTCGAAGTGGTGCTTGCGGATGAAGCCGGCACCGTGATCGACGCGCTCGCGCCGCTGCGCAAGCGCAACGCGGGCTTCGACGTTGCGCAGTGCTTCATCGGCGCGAATGGCGCGAACGGCCTCGTCACCGCCGTGTCGTTCGCGCTCGCGCCGCTCGAACGGTCGTCGTGCGCGGCGTTCGTCGCGTTCGCGTCGTACGATGCGGCGCTCGCCGGCCTGCTCGCGTTCGAGCGCGCATTCGGCGAGTTGCTGTCGGCATTCGAGTTCATGTCGGCGGCGGCGGTCGGCTGTGTCGCCGCCGCGTTTCCGACATTGCGCGTGCCGTTCGAGACCGACGCTGCCGCGTGCTACGCGCTCGTCGAAATCGCGACCGGCATGCCGGGGCTCGATGCGTTGCTCGAGGAACGCACCGTCGCGACGCTCGACGCCCTGGCGAACGAACGCGTCGTGCTCGACGCGGCGTGCGCGCCGGCGGAACGGTTCTGGCGGATTCGCGACGCGCTGCCGGCCGCGGTCGCGCAGGACGGCCTGCCGCTGTCGTTCGACGTGTCGTTTCCGCGCGGCGCGCTGGCCGGATTCGTCGCCGCCGCCGAGCAGTGGCTCGCCGCCGCGCATCCGGCGCTGCGCTGTCATGCGTTCGGCCATTTCGGCGACGGCGGCTGCCATCTCGTCGTGTCGATTCCGCATGCCGAGGCAGCACGCTACGGCGCGCTACAGCAGGTGGCGCTGCGCGGCGCGCTGTACGACCGCGTCGTACAGGCAGGCGGCTGCTTCAGCGCGGAACACGGCGTCGGGCCGGTCAATATCGCGTACTACCGCAAGCATGTGCCGGCCGCGCACCGGCAACTCGCCGGCGCCGTCCAGCACGCGATCGATCCGCTCGGCCTGATCGGGCGGGTCCGTTACTGATGCACCGTTTCGACACCCCACGGAGAATTCGCATGATGTCGCCACGCCCGCCCAGCCCCGCCGTCACCGCCGAGCCGGACGACGATTCATCGCCGGCGGGCATTCCCGCGCTGCCTGACTCCGGCGCGATGATCAACGTGCGCGGCGTCGCGCATGTCATTGAATTGCCGCCGCGTGACCACGCACGGCCGGCGCTGTGGCGCGAGCTTGCGCACTGGCGCAACGATCGGTCGGCTGATGACGCATCGGGCGGCGACGCCGAACCGGACGCGCCGCGGGGTTAGGCGAACGTTCGCGCCGCACGCCGAATCAGTTCGTCCCGTCGTACGTGACGATCTCGATCCAGTTCGCGCCCTTGCCGACCGGATACTTGCCGATCGCGTCGAGATGCCCGGTGTGGCCGTCGATCCGGTACACGGCCAGCGTCGGCGACAGTTGCCCCGCCGCGAGCAGATACTTGCCCGACGGATCGATCGCAAAACCGCGCGGCTGCTGTTCGGTCGCGAACGTGCCGATCCGCACGAGCCTGCCCGATGTCGCGTCGACGCGATACCCGGCGAGCGTGCTCGACGTGCGCTCCGATGCGTACAGGAAACGCCCGTCCGGCGTCAGATGGAGATCGGCGCCCCATGGCTTGTCGCCGTGAAAATCGGGCGGCAGGATCGACACGGTCTGGATCGGCCGCGCATCGGCGCCGCCGTGCGACAGCGCGAGCACGTGCAGCTTGCCGTCGAGTTCGTCGATCAGGTACGCGAAGCGGCCGTTCGACGAGAACACGAAATGGCGCGGGCCCGACTTGTCGGGCAGCCGGTACGCGGGCGTCGTGTCGTCGGTCAGCATTCCCGTCGACGCATCGAACGGCAAGCGCAACCACGCATCCGCGCCGAGCACCGACGCGAACGCGTAGCGGCCGTCCGGCGACTGGCGGATCGCGTGCGCCATCGGGCCGGTCTTCACCGTCTGCCGCACGTCGCCCGCGACGCCGTCCGCGCCGATCCGGTTCACCGCGAGCAGGTTGCCGCCATACGACGCCGAGAACAGGTAGCGGCCCGACGCATCGGTCGACACGTACGCCATGCTGTCCGCGAGCGGCGCGCGGCCCAGCTCGATCAGCCGCCCGTCGAGCGGATTGATCGCGAAGCTGACGACGCGATACGGCGTCGAACGCAATGCCGCGTACAGGCGCCGATGATCGGGCGACAACGCCATCGGCATCACGGTGCCGTCGACCGGCACGGTTTCGATCGCGGTCAGCGCACCGTTCGCCGTGTCGACGCTGAACACCGAGATATCGCGGCTGTCGCTGTTCGACACGTACGCATACGTCGCCGCGTGCGCGAGCGAGGCCGCCATCGTCAACGCAGCAGCCGCCACGGCGCGCCGCAGGAGAGTCGTTTTCATCGAAGTGCCGTGAAGTGAAGAAAGGGAACCGCGCATGCAACCGCGGCGCCGGACCACCTCGGTCGTCCGGCGCCGCGACGGGCGAAACGCGCGACGCAATCAGAACACCGCGTGCCCGCTGATCAGGCTCGGCAGCCACGTCGAGAAGAACGGCATGTACGTGACGATGTTGATCGCACTGAAGATCGCGAGGTAGTACGGCCACGCCATCTTCGTCGTCTCGCCGATCGACACGTTGCCGATCGCGCAGCCGACGAACTGCACCGACCCGATCGGCGGGTGCACGAGGCCGAGCGAGCAGTTCAGCAGCAGCATGATCCCGAACTGCACCGGCCCGACGCCGCACGCCATCGCGATCGGCAGGAACAGCGGCGTCGTGATCAGGATGTGCGCGGCCATGTCGACGAACGTGCCGAGGAACACCTGGATGATGTTGATGTACAGCAGCATCAGCCACGGCGCCGCGGTCGACTGCTTCAGCAGCCCTTCGATCGCATCCGGAATCTCCAGGTACGACATCTGGAAGCGCAGCATGTTGGACACCGCGATCAGCAGCAGCACGACGCCCGTCGTGCGTGCCGCATGCGACAGCGCGCGGCGCAGCTTCTCGGCCGTCAGCGTCCGGTAGACCACCGCGGTCAGCACCAGCGAGTACACGACGGCGATCGCGGCCGCTTCGGTCGCGGTGGCGATGCCCTTCGCGACGCACACCAGGATGATCGCGATCACCATCAGCCCCGGCACCGCGCCGACGAAGCTGCGCAGCACCGCATACCAGCCGGGAAACCGCGGCAGCGCGGACGAGCCGTCCTCGCGGCGCGGATAGCCGTGACGCACGGCCTGCCAGTACGCGGCGGCGAGCACGAAGCCCATCACCCACAGCACCGGCAGGAGCCCCGAGAACAGCAGGTCGCCGATCGACACGCCGCTCACCGGCTGGCCGTGCAGCATCCCGGTGATGCCCTGCGCGGCGAACGCGTAGATGATCATGTTGGTCGACGTCGGCATCAGCGCGCCGGCGAGCGACGCATGCGTCGTCACGTTGACCGCGTACGCGGCGCTGTAGCCTTCGCGCTTCATCAGCGGAATCACCACGCCGCCCATCGCCGACGTATCGGCGGTCGGCGAGCCCGACACGCCGCCGAACAGCGTGCACGCGACGACGTTCGCCATCCCGAGGCCGCCGCGGAAGTGGCCGACGGTCGCCTGCGCGAAGCGCAGGATGCGGTCGGCGATGCCGCCATGCAGCATCAGTTCGCCGGAGAAGATGAAGAACGGCACCGCGAGGAACGAGAACGCGTTCATCCCCGAGATCATCGCCTGCATCGCGGTCGCGATCGGCAGGCCTTCGACCATGTAGGTCAGCACGCACGCAATGCCGAGCGCGAACGACACGGGCACGCCGAGCACGAGAAATATCAGAAAACTGACGGACAGGATCGCGAGTTCCATGGCGTTATTGTCCCGACGAAGAACGACGAAGCGCGAGCAGGTGCTCGAGCGAGAAGAAGACGATCGCGACCGCCGCGGGCATCGTGATCAGGTAGCGCACGCCTTCGGGCAGCCCGATGATCGGGATGCGGTCGCCCATCGTCTCGACGGCCATGCTGCCGCAGCCGATCATGATCATGATCGCGAACGCGATCAGGCTCAGGTGCTGGATCGCGATGACCACCGTGCGCGCCTTCGGCGACAGCCGGCGCACCAGCGAATCGAGGCCGATATGGCCGCCGTCGCGCACCTTCATCGCGGCGCCGAACATCGCGATCACGATCACGAGCAACAGCGCGATCGGCTCGACGAAATCCGGCGCGTTCTCGAACACGTAGCGCATCACGACCGCGTAGAACACCAGCACCGTGAGCACCGCGAGGCACGCGGACGCGATCACGGCCAGCACGCGGAACAGCACGTCGTTCACGCAGCGCAGCAGCGGCGCGGCATGCGGCCGCGCGGGCGGCGTGCCGTCCGGGGCAGCGGCCGACCCGCCCGCGGCCGCCGCGCTGTTCAGGGAAGTGCGACGCGTCACTTGGTGGCCTCGATCTCGTCGACGATCTGCTTCATCTGCGGCGTCTTTTCATACTTGGTCCACAGCGGCTGCATCGCCTTCACGAACGCCGCGCGGTCGATCTGCGCGGCCGGCAGGATCTTCGCGCCGCCCTTCGTCACCAGCTGCTGCGCGGACGCCTCGCGCGCGGTCCACAGCTTCTGGTAGTACGGCACCGAGTCGGCCGCCGCCTTCCGGATCGCCGCCTGCTCCTGCGGCGACAGCGTGTCCCAGATCTTCTTCGAGAACACCAGCACTTCCGGCGTCATCGCGTGCTGCGTCTCCGAGTAATCGGGCGCCACTTCGTAATGCTTGGTTTCCTCGTACGACGGCAGGTTGTTTTCCGCCGCATCGACGAGGCCCGTCTTCAGGCCCGTGTAGACCTCGGCGAACGGCATCGGCGTCGGCGTGCCGCCCATCGCCCGGATCTCGTCGACCATCAGATCGGACGGTTGCACGCGCACCTTCAGCCCCTTCATGTCGGCCGGCGAGCGCACCGGGCGCTTCGCGTAGATCGAGCGCGCGCCGCTCTCGTAGAACGTCAGCGCGATCATCCCCTTCGCGGTGAACGCATCGAGGATCTTCTGGCCGGCGGGGCCGTACATCGCCTTGCGGAAGTGATCGACGTCGCGGAACAGGAACGGGAACGACGGAATCAGCGACTCCGGCACGATCTCGTTGAACGATGCGCCGTTCACGCGCGCCATGTCGATCGCACCGATCCGCACCTGGTCGACGGTGTCCTTCTCGGAGCCCAGCGCGCTGTTGCCGAACACCTTGATCGAATCCTTGCCGCCCGTCTGCTTCGACAGCGCGTCGCCCATGAACTTCACGGCCATGTTGGTCGGGAAGTTGTCGCCGTGCACGTCCGCCGAGCGGAACACGCGCGCCTGCGCGGAGATCGCGAAGCCGGCCATCAAGGCGACGGCCAGGGCGGTACGGGAGCCGGTGAATCGGTGCTTCATGGTGAGTCTCCTTGATGGTCGATCGTTGTTGTGCGGCGATCCGTCGGCAGGCACCTGCTTCATCCAGGCGCGTCCTTGAATCGCAGGGTCATACGTCGTATGACGTGTTGAGCGAATGTACGTCGGTTAACCGTTTAACTCACTTGGTGCATACCCCTATAACCCCTGCCAGAAAGGTTTGTTGGCAGAAATCGAGGAAGTTCATTCTCCATTTTCGCATTTTTTCGCGAAACGTTTTCCGGAAACGGATCAGCATGCGAACTGGACGCCGGCGCGGCAGCTTCCGGACAGCCAGTGGCATTTCCGTCGCTTCGCTTGCAGATGTTGTAGGATGACTGACCAGAAAATTGTCACGCCGCCTTGTTGTCCCATGCGCTTGAACCGGCCAGCGTGCTCGGCTTGCAGCAAGGCGGTCGTCGACTATTTTCCGTATATCGACCAGTGGCAGCCGTTCGGGTCGACGTGGGCGCTGTAGCGCGCGGTCGTTCCGTCGTCATCGCGCGTGCCGCCTGGCAGGCACGTCCGATGCGCGCCGCGACATCATGCAACGCAAAAGGAGCCAGTGATGTCGACCACGAAGCCATCAGCGCCCCCCGGCCCGGCTACCCCGCCGAACGCCGGCGACGAAGGCCCCGCAGGCGCGCCGGGCCTCGGCGAGGACACGTGCCGCGTCTGCCGCGGCACCGGCAGGGTGGAGGGCCAGCCCTGCACCGTCTGCGGCGGGACCGGCAAGATACTGCAGGGAATCGGCGGCGGATAGGTAAAAAAGCCGCCGCGCCGGCGCGCGTCGCGCGCTCAGGTCTGCATGACCAGCGACGTCAGTTGCGCGGCGCGCGCCACGTCCGTCTTCGTGTAGATCGACTTGATCTGCGCGCGGACCGTGCCGATCGACACGCCGCGCAGCGCCGCGCACTCCTGCGGCGAGCGTCCGTCGCAGCACAGCAGCACGGCCAGCTCGGCTTCCGCCGACGACAACCCGTAGAACACCCGCAAGCGTTGCGCGCGCGCCGACGGCGCACGCAGGTCCGCGGCCGTCATCAGCGCCGCGACGCCGGGCCGTTCGCGCGCGAGGCGCGACTGTTCGGGAACGGGGATCAGCGCAAGCGGCAGCGGCTCGCCCGTCGTACGCCGCAGCAATAGCCCGCCGCGCGCGAACGCGTACCGCCATTGCGTGTCATCGACGCAGCCTTCCGGCGCGAATCGGCCGTTGACGATCCGCAGCGCCGGTTCGGCGGCGATCAGCTGATCGGCCGCGCGGTTCGTATAGCGCAGTTCGCGCCGCGGGCCGAGCAGGAACACGGGCACCGGCACCGCATCGAGCGCCGACTCCGCGGCAGCCACGCGCGCTTCGAGTTCGCCAATGCGCGCATGGATGCGCAGCGCGCGACTGATGTGACCGCCCATGATTTCGATGGTGCGGCGCTGCGCGTCGGACAACCCGTGCGATTCCGGGCCGCTCTGTACGCTGAGGAAAGCGCCGGCGCCCTCGCCGCGATGGATGTACAGGCCCGAGATGCCGCCGAGCCCGAACGGATGCATGAATTCCCGATAGAACACGCCATGTGTGCGCTGCCGCACCGACAGGTGCTTGACGTCCTCGAACCAGCGCCCTGCCGGCCAGTCGGCGGCAACCGGCACGACCGGGTCGTACAGGTAGAACTCGGTGTTGTAGCGGTGGTGGCATGCGGCGACCCATGACGGATCGTCGCCGGCTGCCCGCTCGATTGCCGGCATCCGCGCCGCGTCGTCGAACGACAGCAGTGTAGCCATGCGCGTGCCGACCGTCAGACGCAGCCCGTCCAGCACCGCTTCCCATCGTTGATCGCCCAGTGCCGCGGCGTAGACGTCATCGATCCATGCCGAGGGAATCAATCCGTTCATCTGCATCTGGCCACCCCGCGCCGTGCGTTTTTGTCGAACGCCGTTCGGGCATCTTACTCAATCGGTCTGATTGTTCAAATTGCCGATGCGGATTTGGCCGAAATACCACGTTTGTGACCGTTTCTCGTCAGACGTAATGGTGTTTTTTGACACGGCGGGCGTGGAATCGGTGGTGATGCAGACGGCCGATGGCGGCCTGCGGCGCGGGTCGCACGGGACGAAATCTTGTCGCGGGCGGAAGCGTTCGAGGCCGGATGCGATGCAATGGAACGCGGTTCGGTACCCGGCCCGACGATGCACTTACTTCATCGCCACGAACCGCGCTTCCATCTCGTCAATCTTCGCGAGCACGGCTTCGCTCAGCTTTCTGACGTGACGCGGCACGTCGGGCGTGGACAGCAGTTCCTCGATGCGCCCGCGCCAGTAACTCGGATGCCTGACGCGCGCCGCGCCCGACATCGACACGTCGTCGACGTCCGTCTCGCTGTCCAGCAGCGCCACCATGCGCTGGATATGGGAGAGCTCTCGTTCTACGTAGTCTCGTGCGAGCATATTGATTGAAATTCCCCGAAATACGACATCAGGCCTTCCGTCATCAACGCGCCGTCGGCCGCGGCGCCAACGACGCACCGCGGACGTTGCGCGTCAGCGTACGCGACGACCGTGTCAACCGACTGTGCGGACGCTCACGGCGATCGACACGCAACGGCAGGCCTGTTCGATTGTTCTGGTGATATCCGGTCCCCGGCGCCTTGTAGACCATCGTAGGCGTACCGCTCGGCGACGGCATCCCCAAAAGTGGGGATGCCGGCCGATATGGGTCGGGGAATCGTTGCCGGAAACGACGAGGGCGAAAAACGCAAGCGGGCGCGACGGCGCGACGGACCATTGTTGTCCGGCAATACGATGGCGACGATTCCGGCGCTCCGCTCACTTTCACCTCTGACGAATCGGCCGTCGTGCCTGTCGCGCCCTGCATGTCGATTGGCGCGCTTTGCGAGTGAAGTGGCGCGCAAAAGGCGGCATCATGGCGCATCACTTCTGCAATGGAATCCCGCCCATGAATATCGATACCGACCTTCCCGTCATGGTGACCGGCGCGACCGGCTACGTCGCGGGCTGGCTCGTGCAGCGGCTGCTCGAGGCCGGCGTGACGGTCCATGCGGCCGTCCGCGACCCCGACAGCCCCGACAAGCTCGAGCATCTGCAGCGCATCGCGGCCGGCAAGCCCGGCACCCTCCGCTATTTCCGCGCGGACCTGCTCGAACCCGGGTCGTACGCCGACGCGATGGCCGGTTGCGGAACCGTGTTCCATACCGCGTCGCCCTTCACCGTCACCGTCCGCGATCCGCAGAAGGAGCTGGTCGATCCGGCGCTGCTCGGCACGCGCAACGTACTCGAGACGGCCAACCGCACGCCGTCGGTGCGGCGCGTCGTGCTGACCAGCAGTTGCGCGGCGATCTACGGCGACAACGCCGACCTCGCCGCGACGCCCGATGGTGTGTTCACCGAAGCAATCTGGAACACCAGTTCGTCGCTGACCCATCAACCGTATTCGTATTCGAAGACGGTCGCCGAGCGCGAAGCGTGGAAAATCGCCCGCCAGCAGCAACGCTGGGATCTCGTCACCATCAACCCGTCGCTCGTGATCGGGCCCGGCATCAACCCGTACGCGACGTCGGAAAGCTTCGAAATCGTGAGGCAGATGGGCAACGGCACGATGAAGGCCGGCGTGCCGGATCTCGGCCTGGGTGCGGTGGATGTCCGCGACGTGGCCGACGCGCATCTGCGTGCGGCGTTCCTGCCGGCCGCCAACGGCCGCTACATCGTGTCGGCGCACGACACGAACCTGCCGGCGATGGCCGCCACGCTGCTGGAACGGTATGGCGCCGACTACCCGATTCCGCGGCGCATCCTGCCGAAATGGCTGGTATGGCTGATCGGCCCGCTCGCGAACAAGAGCGTGACGCGCCGCGTGGTCGCCCGCAACATCGGGCTGCCCTGGCGCGCCGACAACAGCCGCAGCCGCAACGAGCTCGGGATGCGCTATCGCCCGCTCGCCGAGTCGATGAACGACTTCTTCCAGCAGCTCGTCGAAACCAGACAACTGGGGCGATGAACCGCTTCGCGATCTCGCCCGGCTGGCAGGTCATGATGGTCGACCTTGGCCTGCGCGCCGACGAACTGCTGCGGCGCGCGCAGTTGCCCGCCGATCTGTTCACGCGCCCCGAGAACGGGTTGACGACCCGCGAGTACTTCGGCCTGTGGCGCGCGATGGAAGACATGGCGAATACGCCGGCCGTCGCGCTGCGCATCCTCGATCTGCTCTCCGTCGAAACCTTCGATCCGCCGCTGTTCGCCGCGCTGTGCAGCCCGAATCTGGAGATCGCGATCCGGCGCATCGGCCAGTTCAAGCCGCTGATCGGCCCGATGCGGTTGCGTGTGTCGCACGAGGCCGACGCGCTCACCCTCGCCGTCGACTTCCTGGAACGCGACGTACCGCCGCCCGGCATGCTGGTCGCGGCCGAACTCGGCTTCTTCGTGAAACTCGCGCGGCTGGCGACCCGCACCGAGCTGCCGGCGTGCGCCGTCACGCTGCCGCGCGACGTCTGCCCCCATCCCGGCTATGCGCGTTTTTTCGGCGTGACGCCGCAGTACGGCGATGCGCCTTCCGTGAGCGTGACGCTGCAGGATGCGCGGCGTCCGTTCGTGACCGCGAACCATGCGATGTGGCAGATTTTCGAACCCGACCTGCGCCGCCGCCTCGACGCACTGTCGGCCGAGGCCGGCATCGTCGAGCGCGTGCGCGCGGTGCTGCTCGAATTGATTCCGGGCGGGCTCGCCACCGCGGACGGCGTCGCGCAAACGCTTGCGATCAGCAAACGGACGCTGCAGCGGCGGCTCGGCGACGAAGGCGCGAACTTCAAGACCCTGCTCGCGGAAGTCCGCGAGAAGCTCGCGTGGCATTACCTCGATCGCTCGGATCTGCCCTACAGCCAGATCGCTTTCCTGCTCGGCTACCAGGACCCGAATTCGTTCTTCCGCGCATTCAATGAATGGACCGGAATGACGCCCGAAGCCGCCCGTTCACGCACGGCGCGTTGATCGACGCGAAGCGGCCCGCCCTGTCTATCCGGCCATTCCATATCAGCCGGGCGTGCCGCTGCGCTTCAAGCCGAAAATGAAATCGGCTTCGACCGACGCACCCTTCGGCAATTGCAGCACGCCCACCGACGAACGCGTATGGATGCCGGCGTCGCCGAGCACCGCGACCAACACGTCCGACGCGCCGTCGGCCACTTCGCTCTGCATCGTGAAGCCGGGCGCGCTTCGCACGTACACGGTCATGCGCGGTACCGTCGCGATCGCATCGAGCGTGCCGCAATGCTTGCGGATCAGCGACAACGCGCGCAGCGCCGAGATACCAGCTGCCCGGCGGCCATCGTCCAGCGAAACGGATTCGCCCACGATGCCGACGAAATGCACGACTTCACCGATTCGCGGCACCTGGCCGGCAATGTAAGCCGTGCTTCCGTCGACCAGAACGGGCGTGTACTTTCCGCCGATCCTGATCGTTTCGTCCGGATCGAATCCGAATTCGGCTGCGACCTGTTTCAGTTTGTCATCCCTGTTCATCAGTGAATTCCCCAATCCCTCTGAAAAAAGATAAAGAATAATTGAGTCTCCGAAGCTTGTCCCGCACGAAAAGATCGGTCACGAACGATCCAGTCAAACCACTTCTCAGGTGTTCGAAGCAGTCGCAGATTGCCATATCGGCAATGGAATTCACCGTCTCAGCAATTTTCTTCATCATTTCGGTTGAAACCGCTATCATGTATGGACACAAACCTGAAGAGTGATATATGGCAACTTACAAGGAACTGAAGGCTCAAATGGACGCTTTGGCCGAGAAAGCCGAAGCCGCGCGCGCCGCTGAATTCCAGGCGGTCGTCGACGACATCCGCACCAAAGTCGCGGAATACGGCATTACCGAAAAAGACATTTTCGGTACACGCCGTGGTCGGCCGGCCAAACAAGCGGGCGCCCCCGTGCAGGCAAAGTATCGCGATCCGAAGACCGGGGCGACCTGGTCGGGCCGCGGTCGCGCGCCCGCATGGATCAAGGATGCGAAGAATCGCAATCGATTCCTGATTCAGGAATAAGCATCCCGGCATGGGCCGGCGCGCGATTCAACGCGCCGTCCGGCGATTTGGGCATTGATTGGCGCATCGATACCGGCGGGTTTCCAACGCCGCTCCGGTTGACGAGGTCTTGCCCAATCGGCGTGTCGCGCACTGGCCAATCGGCCAATCGCACCGCACGCCAATCCTTTCTTCAGCGTTCGTAATAGACGGCAAGCCAGACGGTTTGCACTTCGTCATGTGTCCACGCGACACGATGACGGCAATGCGGCTCGATCAGCACGTAATCTCCCGCGCGCATATCGAGCCGCGTTGCATCTTCTTCGAATTCGAGCACGGCCGCGCCGGACAGCAACACGACCCATTCGGCCCGCGCGTCGTCATACCAGAACCCGTCCGGGCTCGCATGGCCCATCGATACGATTCGCTCGACGTTCACGCGCGGGCTCGTCACGAGCAGGTCGATTCGCTCGTCGCCGCCGCGCCGCCCGTCGGCGCTGAATAAATTACCGGCTTGAAGTTGCATGGCTTCGCCTCGTCGTTGATCGTCGGGTAAATGCTGCGGCTTTAAAGACGACGGGAATGGTCGCATCAGCCTGACATTGCGCTGGTCTGCACGGACGTCGTCAAATGTCTGATAAAAAGATGAAGAGCGGGTGCAACTTTACCGACGCTCATTCATTGGCGCGATAAAGTACATCGCGACATTCTTTTAGCGACGCGCGCGCCATAGCGCGCCATTTCGGTAAAAGCCGGCCGACATCCCGCCGGCGTCCGCAGCGTCGGACCAAGCTCTTCACGCGAATAACGGGCTTGCGAGCACGCGTCGATCGACGCATTTTCCGTTCGCAGGCCGGCATGAGCAAGCATCGGCACGGACATTCATTCTTTATTTCGATTCGAGGTTGCGTTTGCCCGATGAGTCGTTGATATCGATGCGAGTGCGGACAAAGTCCCCCGTCAAACCATCTCCCTCAACCACCCCAGCAACGCCGCGTGCGCACTCCCGTCCGCCACCGGCGCCGGCGTCAACAGGTAGTAATCCGATCCATCCTCGACGAACCCCATTGGCGCGACCAGCACACCGCTTTCGATGTCGTCGCGCACCAGATGCCACGGCCCGATCGCGACGCCCAACCCCGCAACGGCCGCCTGCAAACTGAAGTAGAAGTGATCGAACCGCTGCCCGCGCCCGTTCGCGGCCGGCTGATTCGACGCCGCTGCCCACGCGTTCCATGCGTCCGGCCGGGTTCGCGTATGCAGCAGCGCGGCGTCGGGCTTCAACGCGCGGCCGCCGCGCCGCGATGCAAACCACGCGCCGACCTTGTCCGGCCGGCAAACCGGCCCCACCCGCTCGGCGAACAGATGCTCGGCGTGATACCCCGCCGGCCACGCGAAATCGTTGCGACGTATCGCCATGTCGATACCGCTGTCGAACGAGAACGGGCCGCCCGCGGCGGCCAGATGGATATCGACGCCCGCATGCCGCGCCTGGAAATCCGGCCAGCGCGGGATCAGCCAGCGCATCAGCAGCGTCGGCTCGCACGACAGGACCGAACGCCGCGCACGGGCGGCCTCGGTGCGCAACGCGTGGGCGGCGTGACGCATCAGGCCCAGCCCATCATGGACGGCCCGGGCGAGTGCGCGGCCCGCCTCGGTCAGGAACACGCGACGACTGCGCCGCTCGAACAGCGCCACGCCCAGATCGTCCTCGAGCAGACGCACCGCGCGGCTGACCGCGCCGTGGGTCAGGCACAGCTCGTCGGCCGCGCGACCGAAATGCTCGTGACGCGCCGCCGCGTCGAAACAACGCAGCGCCATCAGCGACGGCAGGTTCGTACGAATCGATTGTGATTCGAACTCACCATTCTGGTCAGAAATCATCGTTTTTCCTGGTGAAGCACGATCGATAGGATTGTGCCATCAACCCATCCAGCGCAGGAGAAACGTATGACCGAATGGATAGTCGTAGTCACCATTACGCTGCTGGCCGTCATCAGCCCGGGGCCGGACTTCGCGATGGTCACGCGCAACAGCCTGATGCTGTCGCGTCGTTCCGGCGTGCTCACCGCATGCGGGATCGGGCTCGGCGTAACGGTCCACGTGAGCTACACGCTGCTGGGCGTCGGGCTGCTGATCCGTCAGTCGCCGTGGCTCTTCAATGCCGTCAAGCTGATCGGCGCGATCTATCTGATCTACCTCGGTGCGAAGATGCTCATGACGAAATCCGGCGGCGTGCAAGCCGACAGCCGCGTGGCGGCGCTGTCGGATCTCGCCGCGCTGCGCACGGGCTTCCTGACCAACGCGCTGAATCCCAAGACCACGGTGTTCATCGTCAGCCTGTTCATGCAGGCCGTCCGGCCCGACACGCCGTTGATCGTGCAGCTCGGCTACGGCGCGTTCATCGCGGCCGCACATGCCGGCTGGTTCAGCCTCGTCGCGATGTGTTTCTCGGCCACGGCTGTCCGCGATCGGCTGCTGTCGCTGCGACACTGGATCGATCGCACGTTCGGCTGCCTGCTGGTGGGCTTCGGCGTCGCGCTCGCCATCGCACGCGGCGGGCGCTGACGCTCGACCCGCACGGATGCGCGGCGGCGGGTGCTCTGCGGCGGGGTGCCCTGCGCCGGGTGCCCCGCACCACCAACCTCAGAACGTCCGGGCGATCGTTCGTGCCTCGTCGATCGCCCGACTCCGGTCGACCTTCCCGTCCGGGCCGAACAACGTGCGCTCGACGACGATCCCCGTGATGTCCGTCACGCCCACGAACTTGAGCCACGTTTCCATGTAAGGGCGCTGCAGATCGAACTCGGCGGCCGGCGTAAACGACCCCGGCGACTGATAGGCGAGCCCGCGCGCGTAGACCACCGCCGCCTTTTTACCGGCCAGCTTGCCGGTAAAACCCGTTCCGTCGAACGTGAACAGCACGTCCTTCTGCGAGATCACGTCGATCAGGTGCTTGAGCTTGTACGGAATGCTGAAATTCCACAGCGGCACGCCGAACAGGAACTTGTCCGCTTCGTGGAACGGCGCCGCGAGCCGCTCGATCTGCTGCCACGCAGCCGCCTGCTCCTGCGTCAACGCCGTGCCGCTCAGTCCGGCATATTTCGCGGCCAGCGCGGCGCCATCGAATTCGGGCATCGCCAGATCCCAGATGTCGAGCTTCCGGATCTCGTGATCGGGATGGGCCTGCCGGTACGCGTCGAGAAATGCCTCGCACACCTCGATGGATGCCGAATAGGCCTTGTTGGGTGAGCCTTCGATATAGAGCACGCGTGTCATGGCGCCGATCCTTGTCGAGCGTGACGACGGCGCGCGGGATGCGCGCTCGCCCACTGCCCTTCGCAGCCTAGCGGGTCGGCCTATAATCCGGAAACGATATTAATTGATCAAACTAACCCGGATTGGTGATTAATGAACGCTCCCCTCGACACGGCACTGCTTCATACGTTCGTCGCGGTCGCCGACGTGTGCAGCTTCACCGGCGCCGGGCGCCGGCTGAACCTCAGCCAGTCCGCGGTCAGCGCGCAGATCGTTCGCCTCGAAGAACAGGTCGGCCAGGCGCTGCTCATGCGCAACACGCGCAGCGTCACGCTCACCGCGCATGGCGAGACGCTGCTCGGCTACGCGCGCGCGATGCTCAATCTGAGCGAGGAAGCGCGCGCCAGGCTGGGAACGGGTGACGCGATCGACGTCAAGCTGCGGATCGGTGTATCGGAGGACTTCGCAACTGGCTGGCTGCCGGACCTGATGCGCCGCCATGGCGCCGCGCGGCGCGGCCTGCGGCTGGATCTGGTCGTCGACATCGGCGACAGCCTGTTTCAACGGCACGCCAACGGCGAATTCGATCTCGTGATCGGCAGCCGGTGCTCGCACGCGGGCCACGGCGCGACGTTGTGGCAGGAACCGCTCGTCTGGGCGTTCGCGCGCCACGAGCCGCTTCCGGAAGGCGACGTGCCGCTCGCGTGCTTTCCCGATCCGTGCCCGTACCGCGGCGCCGCCATCAAGGCGCTCGCGCTGGCCGGCATGCGCTACCGGATCGCGTGCGAAAGCCCGAGTGTGACCGGCATCCGCACCTTCGCGCGGGCCGGCATCGCGATCGCGCCGGTGCCGCGCAGCGCGATCGACGACACGCTTCGCGAATTGGGTTTGCCCGAAGGCTTGCCGGAATTGCCGGCGATGGAATTCGTGATGATGCACGACGCGCGGATGCCGGCGGCCGCCGAATTCGCCGCGATGATCGTGGACGAAGCGGCCGCCCGCACGGGCACGGGCACGCGTCGCCGTGCGTAGCGGGTAGAGTCCGCCAGCGTACCGGCGAAGGCATCCACGCCCCCCCGCGGCTGCTCGGATAGCTGACGCGAACTGCGCTCAGATCACCTCGAAACGCAAGCCCGCGTGGCGAACGAGACGATCGACGAAACGCTCGTCGAACATCGTCGCGGGCGTCCAGAAACCGCCGCCGCGCCCGATCTTCATACCGTCACGGCTGCCATCGATCGCGAGGCTGATCGCGGCCTGGCCGAGCATCTTGCCGGTCGAGCCATAGCCGGGATCGCGATCGCCGGTGACTTTCACGCGCAGGGTTCTGCCGTCGTCCGTTCGGCCGGAAAAGCGCAAATCGTAGCGGCCGGCCCGCTGCGCGTCGACGCTCGGCCCCTCGCCGGGCTTCGGCAGCAGGAAGCGCTCCATCAGGCCGCGCACGGGCCCGATGAGAACGCCCACCATGAACGCACCGAGGCCCGCCACCATCGTCAGCGCGCTCACGCGCCCCTTCAGGCCCGTGCCCGTCATCACGGCTTCGTCATAGGTGAAGCGGCTGCCGTACGCATTGCCCGCCAGCGCATTGGAGCGGTGCACGACGCGCTCGTTGATCGCCGCCATCACGAACGGCGCGATCCACGCATCGCAGTCGCGATCGAATTCGGCGGATCGAACCGCATGCTGCCGCACCGTGAAGCCATGTCCAGGCGGGCACAGCGAATAAGGATCGAGCAGTTCCCGGCGCAATGCCGGATCGGCCGCCGCTTCGCGCACGACGTTGATCACGCTGGCCACGGTGCCGCCCGACGCCCCGCCCTTCAGCGTCTTGACGCGCATCTTCACGTGAGTGGCCGGCACACTCCACTGCTGCCGCGCCTGTTGCTGCAGGAAGAACACGCCCATGTCGGACGGCACCGAATCGAAGCCGCAGCAATGCACGATGCGCGCGCCCGATTGCCGGGCCGCAGGCTCGTACTTGTCGATCATCCGCTTGATCCATTGCGTCTCGCCGGTGAGATCGCAATAGTCGGTGCCGGTCTGCGCGCAGACCCGGACCAGCGGCTCGCCGTACAGCGCGTAGGGGCCGACGGTGGACACCACCACCCGCGCTTGCGCGCACAGCGCCCGAAGCTGCGCTTCGTCGGCCGCGTCGGCAACGATGATCGGTACCGACTGCCCGGCCGTGCCGAGCGTATCCCGGACTTGCCTGAGCTTTGCGTCGGACCGGCCCGCGATCGCCCAGCGCAGCATCTCGCCCGCACCCGCGCCGGACAGATAGTCGGACAGATAGCGGGCCAGAATCTGCCCGACGAAACTCGTGGCGCCGAATACGACGAGATCGTAGGTCGGTTGCGGCATGGACGACTCCTTCGGCGCGCGCACGTCGCACGCAGCCGTATCGTTAGCGTGGCTTTCCGGGTTCATCGAAGGCCGTCAACGGCGTCGGCAGATTCAGCACCAGTTGCGCATCCTTGACCACGTCGAGACGCATGATGGTGGATGCGCCGAGCCCGTCGAGCAACTGGCTCAGCGGGCCGCCGTGCCGCACCAGCTCGACGTTGCGCGGCAACAGGCGCTGCGCGAACGACAGCATGTTGGTCTGCACCGACGACTGGTGCCATTCGCCGTCGATGCGATTGACCATCGTCGCGGTGCTCATGTGCGATTGCGACGGAACTTGCGTCAGCGCCGGCAGCGGCACGCTCAGGCTCAGATCCGGCCGGCCGCCCGGGCCGGCGATACGTGCGCGCGCCGTCGCGCCGATGTCCACGTCGATATCCGCGAGCCACTTGGGCAGCTGATAGCCGTGCACGCCGCGCACCCGCGCGATTTCCGTCGTGACCGGCAGCGCCAGCACGTGCGCGAAGAAACTCCGGCGCCGCATCGAGTCGATCAGCTCGAGCGCGTGCGACCCTTTCGCGCCGGGCCGGCGGATCACCACCGCGACGGATACTTCGTCGTACGGATCGTTGTCGCACACCGAATACGAAAAGAACGTCAGCGCGACGAGCCCGTAGCCGGGCAGCGCCCGCAGCGGTTCGATCGGTACGGGAAGCATGGTTCTCAGGCGGTCGAGCGGCGCCAGGAACAGCAGCTGAATGCTGCTGGAGCGATAGTAGAAGTTCGGCGCCCACGTCGGGCCCACGCGCGACATCACCTGACGCTTCGGAATCCGGCGGAAAAAATCGATGTCCCCCGCGGCCGGGTCGCGCGCCACCGCGTCCAGGTCCGGATTCATCCGGAACCGGTCGTAGTAGCCGCCCTCGGGCACGTCGACCGTATGCGGCCCGAATTCGACCTGTGTAAAACGCCTGTCCATGTTCGTTGTCTCCCGTCGATGGTCGATCGGGGCAGGCAACACCCGAAGCCTGCCGATTCACCGTCGTCAGCAGGCACTCTAAGCTTCAAGTCAGCTTCAAGGTCAAGGCGCCGAGTAGAGGAATATGTCGGACTGCGGGGGCGCGATTTGCCGGCGGCGTCGTTTCATCGGCGATTGCGCGCCGCGCTCGGCCCGCCGCCGACAGCATTCGCCTATAGTGCCGATTGCCCATTCAACGAGGAGAACAGTCATGACACTGCAGGCCCGCGGTCCGTTCGAAGTGAAGCTGAATCCGGAACCCTTGAGCAACGTCGCGGAAGGCAGCGGGCTCGGCCGCATGTCGCTGGACAAGCATTTTCACGGCGATCTGGAAGCCGTCAGCCAAGGAGAAATGCTCGCGTTTCGCAGCAGCGTTCAGGGCTCGGCCGGCTACGTGGCGATGGAAACCGTCAAAGGCGTGCTCGGCGGACGCAAGGGCAGCTTCGTGCTGCAGCACAGCTCCACCATGACGTGCGGGCAGCCGACGCAGTCGATCACGGTCGTGCCCGATTCCGGCACGGACGAATTGCTCGGGCTGTCCGGCGCGATGCGCATCGACATCGACGACGGCCAGCATGCGTACCGCTTCGACTACGCATTGCCTGACGCACCGCAATAAGCCCGCCCGTCACGCGAGCGCTGCTTCGCGCAGACGGAACTGCGCGACCGCCGCGCTCAGCCGCGCGCCCTGTTCGTCGAGCGACAGCGCCGCGGCCGCCGCCTCCTCGACCAGCGCGGCATTGCGCTGCATCGTCTGCTCCATCTGGATCACCGCGGCGTTCACCTGCTCGATGCCCGACGACTGCTCGTCGAACGCCTGGCTCGTTTCGCCCATGATCGCGTTGACGCGCTCGACCGCCGCGACGAGCTCGGTCATCGCCGAGCCGGCCAGCGCGACGAGGCCGCTGCCGTCTTCGACGCGTCGCGCGGAATGACCGATCAGGTCGCGAATTTCCTTCGCCGCCGCCGCACAGCGCTGCGCGAGCCCGCGCACCTCGGTGGCGACGACCGCGAACCCGCGCCCCTGCTCGCCCGCGCGCGCGGCTTCGACGGCGGCGTTCAACGCGAGGATGTTGGTCTGGAACGCGATGCTCTCGATCACGCCGACGATGCCGGAAATGCGCGTGGAGCTCGTCGAAATTTCCGACATGGTCGCGACGACGCGCTGCATCGCTTCGCCGCCGCGCGACGCGATGCCGGCCGCGCCCTCGACGTACGTGCGCGCGTCGCGCGCGTTGTCCGCGTTCTGGCGCACGGCCGCCGTCAGTTGCTCGACGCTCGCGGCCGCCTGCTGCAGCGACACGGCCTGCTGCTCGGTGCGTGCGGACAGGTCGACGTTGCCGCTCGCGATCGTGCGCACGTCGCCGACGATCGTCTCGGTGCTCGCACGCACCTGGCTCACGGTATCGACGAGGCCGTCCTGCATCCGCTTCAGCGCATTCAGCAGATACGCCATCTCGTTCTCGCCCGGGACGACGACAGTACCGGTCAGGTCGCCTTTCGAGATTTTCTCGAACTGATCGACCGCGAGATTGATCGGCCCGATGATCGCCTTCGCGAGCACGCGCTGCGCAACGAAGCCGACGACGAGCGCCAGCACCGCAACCGCCCCCATTCCCCACACGATCCGGTGGAAATTCACGCCGGCCGCCTCGTAGCGGGCCTTCTGGCGCGCGACCTGGAACGATTCGAGCGCGTCGATCGCCTCCTGGTAGGCGGCGAACAACGCCGGCGGCGCGGTGCGCTGCGTGTCGAGGAAGTTGAATGCGTCGTCGCCGTCGAGCTGCGACAGCGCCTTCAGGAACACGCGGTCGAGCAGCGCGCGCCGACGGCTTTGCAGCGTGTCGAACAGCGCCTGCTCGCTGGCGTCGCGCGCATGCAGACGCGTGTACGCGTCCAATTCGTCGTTGCTCTGCTTGAGCAATGTGTGAAGTTGCGCGACTTCCTCCTTCGCGGGCTGGCCGGCGCTGATGATCTGCGCGACGTCGCTCATGCGTTCGCGCAGCACGAGCATCCGCTCGGAGCTGGTCTTCAGGTGCAGCAGCGACGCGGTGTCGTCACGGTACATCGCCTCGAGCGAGCCGTTGCCGATGGTGAGGGCCGCGATGCCCGCACCGACCACCAGCACGAGCAGCATGGTATAGCCGGCGATGGTCGCGACGAGGCCACCACGGATAGTGAGTTGTTTTCGCATGACGTTCCCTTGAGCCGGCCGGGCACGGCCAGCGGCGGAGGTGAATTCCGGAACACGAACGGCGCGCGCCATGACGCACTACGCGGCGCGGGGTTGCGAACGAGTTAACGGCGCGGGGAACGGGCGGCTTTTATCCGCACGCGACACGAATCTTGACGATTGCGACAGAGAGGGAAGGCGCAGCGCGGCTACCGGCAATCGTCGAGCCTCGAACGAATTTCGTCGGCCGATGCGCCGCGCTGGTGCGTGGCGATCGGCCAAACGTTTCCGCGCGCGTCCCTCACCATCAGCCGCCGGTCGCCGGACGGCATGTCGGCGGGCGCTTCCAGCGGAATCGATTACGCAGCGAGCGTCCGTCGACAGATCGAATCGGAGTCGTCGACATACACGTACGGAAACGCCTGTATCGCGTCAGGCATCGGTCTCGTAAAACAGCCCGTATTCACCGCTCGCCCGCCTGATTCGCGCGAACCCGGGTTCGCCCAGATGCATGCCGGCGATCAGCAGCCCTTCCGAGCTGACCCGGTCCAGCAGCCGCGAACGCGTCGTCGCTGCCTGCGACGCATCCTGGTCGAACGCAATCGACACGTCCGGCCGCTTGATCTGGATGTGCGGAAAATGCACGATGTCGCCCCACACGAGCAGGCCCTGATCGCCGGATGCGAGCAGGTATCCGGTATGTCCGTCGGTATGCCCCGGTAGCGGAATGGCGGCGATTCCGGGAAGCACCTCGCCTTCCTCGAAGGTCCGGAGCGCGTCGCTGTAAGCGTCGAATACCTGACGTGCAATCCGGAAATTGCCGCGGGCGCGCTCGCTGGCGCGGCTCAGGTTGCCGTCGTCCCGCCAGAATGCAACCTCGCGTCGATGCGCGACCAGCTCCGCATTCGGAAACGCGACGTGTCCATCGGCATGCACCAGCCCGCCGACGTGGTCGGGATGGGCGTGGGTAAGCAGGACTGTGTCGATCGCGGCAGGCTCGATGCCGGCGAGCCGCAAATTGTCCATCAGGCGGCCGCCCCATTGTTTGATGCCGCCGGCCCCGGCGTCGATGAGCACCGTGCGGCCCGCGCCGCGCACCACGTAGCAGTTGATGTGCACGGCGGACGGCGCCTGCTGCCCGGCCGCACGCTGCATCCCGGCGGCGTCGGTCGCGTCGATATTCGACAGGAAATCGAGGCTGGCCGTGAGGTAGCCGTCGCTGATCGCGGTGATCGTGAAATCCCCGACACGCTGGCCGGGAAACGTAACGTTGGACATCGTGCTTCTCCGCGGCGGCTAGTTTCGGGCGTGAAGGTTCGGTGCGGCATGGCCGAAGCAACGGATGCGTGCGGTCAGCCCGGTGCGGCGGACAATGGCGTGATCCAGCGCTTCCATGAATGCGTTCATGACCGCGGGCGGGCGAGACGGCGCGTCGCGATACTGGATTTCCGCGAAAACGGGATGCCCGCAGCCATGCCGAACCGCTATGTAAATGACGTGGACGTTCGTGATTTCTGCCTGAAGGACCCGCGTACAAAGGTCGATGCAGTCGTCGGACAGCTCGGCGAGGCGCGCGTCCGGCGGCATGCGTTCCGCATCGATATGGAAAGTCACGTTAGGCATCGCGGGCCGCCTTCGTCAGTTGTTCGGTCATCGGCGTGTAAAGGTAAAGGCCGGCCGGCACGTTGTCGCCAAGCGGAGCGGCGCGCCGCGGCAGGACCGCGAGCCAGCGGCGCGCCGGAAACTGTTCCAGTGCGACGGCCTGCATGGCCAGCGGCTTCAGGCCCAGTTCGATCAGCAAGTCGGGCCCGCCGGCGCTCAGCACGAGTAGCTCGTCGGCATTGACCGCCGGCGCACGACCGATGTCGCTGTAGAGATTGCGGTGCCAGTCGGTGATGTGCTGCTGCCATCGCGCGAAATTGCCGCCGCCTTTTTGCCGATATTCATCGCCGGTCAGCACGTCGAGGCCGTCGATCGTGTGAACGGCCAGATAGACGGGGCAGCCGTCGTTGATCGCCCTGAAGCGCTGCGACGTATGAAAGCCGGCCACCGAAATGAGGGCCGGCAGCTTGTCGAGGCTGTAGAAGTCGTTCCATTCGGCTTCGCTGGCAGGGTCGGCGAAGCTGCATTCCACGGTGTAGATCATCGGATTTTCCTTCGTGACGGATGCACATCCCGCACGTCGAATGCAGGATATTCAGTGCAGTGACGTAATGCTAATCTGCTGTTTTCCGCGTAGATATCGACTTAAAGTCAGCCTTCAGTGATATTTGTTCAAGCTGACGGCCGAACGCGGTACGACCCACGAGACCCCGATGCGACGCAAGATCCCGAGCAATTCCGCGCTCCTGGCCTTCGAGGCGGCAGCCCGACATGGCAGCTTCGCCCGCGCCGCCGACGAGCTGGCCCGCACCGAGGGCGCCGTCAGTCGCCAGATCGGCCGGCTGGAGGCGTTCCTCGGCGTGACGCTGTTCGAGCGCGTCGGCAACCGGGTGCGGCTTGCCCCCAACGGCACGCGATACGCAGTGCAGGTGCGCGAGATTCTGGATCGGCTCGAACGGGACAGCCTGTATCTGATGGGGCAGCCCGTGGAAGGCGCGAGCATCGACATCGCCGCGATTCCGACCTTCGCGACCCGCTGGCTGATCCCGCGGCTGAAGCGCTTTCAGGATCGCCATCCGAACGTCACCGTGCATATCGCCGAACGGATGGAACCCTTCCTGCTGGCCGGCAGCGGATTCGACGCGGCCATTCACTTCGAGCATCCGGCCTGGGCCGGCATGCATCTGCATCCGCTGCTGGAGGAGGTGCTGGTGCCCGTCTGCAGTCCGGCGCTTCTCGAACGCGTTGGCGCGAACCCGTCGCTGGACGTGCTGCCGCGCCTTCACCGGCGGCAGAATCCGGACGCTTGGCAGCGCTATGCGCAGGAGACCGGCATCGTGCTGACCAATTCGGCGGTCGGCCCGCGATACGATCTTCATTCGATGCTGATCGAGGCCGCGCTGGCCGGCCTGGGCGTCGCGCTGGTGCCGCGCCTTTACATCGGCGCCGAGCTCGAACAGGGGCGTCTGGTCGCGCCCTGGCCCGACGGCACGGCGGTGACGAAAAATTTCTGCCTCGTGCTTCCTGAGCCGATCGAATTGAGCACGGCGCCGGTGCGGGCGTTCGCGGAGTGGGTGCTGGGCGAAGCGCGGGACTCGGCGCGTTGATACCGTGCCCGACGTTCATCGTCCTACGGATCAGGAAATTCCTTCACAGATGATGCAGACCGAAATCGAAATACCGGGGCCTGTCGGCCCGCTGAGCGGCACGCTGTTGTCTCCTGCGACGGGCGATGTTCCGGTGGTGCTGATCGTGCCGGGATCGGGTCCGACTGACCGCAACGGCAACAATCCCTACGGCATTCAGGCATCGACCTATCGTTTGCTTGCCGAAGGCTTGCTCGCTCAAGGCATCGCGTCGGTTCGCATCGACAAGCGCGGCATGTACGGCAGCGCGTCGGCGATCGCCGATGCGGACGACGTCACGATCGACGACTACGCCGCGGACGTCCGCGCGTGGGTGACGGCCATCCGGACGCGGACTGGCGCGCGCCGCGTATGGGTGCTCGGGCATAGCGAGGGAGGATGGGTCGCGTTGTCGGCGGCACGGCAAACCGCCGACATCCGCGGTTTGATCCTCGTCTCCACGCCGGGACGGCCGCTCGGACAGGTATTGGCGCAGCAACTGCGGTCGAACCCCGCGAATGCCGCCGTGCTGGACAACGCGATGTCGATACTGAAATCGCTCGAAGCCGGGAAGACGGTCGATGCGGCCGACATCGATCCCGTACTGATGCCGTTTTTCAGGCCGCAGGTTCAGCGGTTCCTGATGAGCGAACTCGCGATCGATCCGACGGCCCTTCTGACCGGCTATACGGAGCCGGTGCTGATCGTGCAGGGCGCGCGGGATATTCAGGTTGGCGTGCAGGACGCGCAGCGGTTGAAGGACGCGAATCCACGCGCCCGGCTGACGATTGTCGCGAATGCCAATCACGTGCTCAAAACCGTTCACACGGACGCGCTGGACGAAAACCTTGCCGCGTATTCGAACCCGGATCTTCCTTTGGCAAACGGTGTGGTGGAAACCATTTCGGCCCAGATACTCGCCGACCATCGGGCAGCGTGACGCGAAGCGACCGTATTCCCGGCGCTTCGCGCCGCCCCCCAGCTCGCTAATCCAGATACGGCTCCAACACGCCCCCGATCCAGTCCATGAAAGCCCGCACGCGCGGCGAAAGATTGCGCCGATGCGCGACGACGAGCGACGCGGCAAGCGGCTCGGGCCGCAAATCGGGCAACACCTCCACGAGCGCGCCGCTTTCGATGTGATGCGCGAGCGTCGAATAGCCGGCCTGGATCAGTCCGATGCCCGCCAGCCCGGCCGCATGATAGGTCTGCACACTGTTGACCTGCATCGCGCTGGGCAACGGCAGCCACGCATAGCCGTCGCCGTCCGGGTATTCCCAGCCGGGATGCCGCGCGCCGAGCGTCAGCGTGTAGTGAATCATCCTGTGCCCCTGGCTGTGCAGATCGGCGAGCGTACGCGGCACGCCATGCCGCGCCAGATAGTCGGGGCTCGCCGCATTCGTCATGCGCAGCCTGCCGAGCAGTCGCGCAATCAGCGTCTCGTCGGCGATCGGGCCCAGCCGGATCACGCAGTCGAACCCTTCCCGAACCAGATCGACACGCCGGTCGGTACTCGAAAGCTCCAACTCCAGATCCGGATGCGCGGCCATCAGTTGCGGCAGCGCCGGCACCACGACGCTGCGCGCCAGTTCCGTGGGCATGTCTACGCGCAACCTGCCGCGCAGCGATGCGCCACGCCCCGAAAACATCGACTGCAATTCCTGCACTTCCGCGAGCAGGTCGGTTGCGCGCGCATAGAACGCGCGTCCGTCTTCGGTGAGCTGCACGCGCCGCGTGGTCCGATGCAGCAGTGCGACGCCCATGTCCCGTTCGAGCGTGCGGATAACCGTGGACACCCGTCCCTTCTGAATTCCGAGGCTTTCAGCCGCACGCGTGAAGCTCGCCATTTCGGCGACACGGGCAAAAATCAAAAGCGCATCAAGGTTCTGCATTGTTCATCCGGAAAGTAACAGAACGTTCAATCTATCGTCGTTTATCACCCGATCGCGGCTCGCTAGAGTGGTTTCCCTCGTCGTCCGAACGACGCTCCAAACGAAAGGAACCCTCATGTATCAACTCAACCCGCCGGTGAAAACGGCCGTCGTCTACCACTCCGGCTACGGCCATACGCAGCGGATGGCCGCCGCCGTCGCGGACGGCGCCGGCGCCGCACTCGTCGCGATCGATGCCGACGGCAACCTGGCCGACGACGCGTGGAACACATTGGCCGACGCCGATGCAATCCTGTTCGGCTCGCCGACCTACATGGGCGGCCCGAGCTGGCAGTTCAAGAAGTTCGCGGATGCGTCGTCGAAGGTCTGGTTCGAAAGCGGATGGCAAAACAAGATCTTCGGCGGCTTCACCAATAGCGCCAGCATCAACGGCGACAAGCTCAATACGCTCGAATACTTCTTCCTGCTGGCCGGCCAGCACGGCGGCATCTGGGTCAGCATGGACATCAAGCCGGCGAATCTGAAAGCGTCGACGCGCGACGACCTGAACCGCATGGGCGCCTACATCGCGCCGATGGCGCAGACGCCGGCCGATGCGTCGCCCGAAGAGATGTCGCCGGGCGATCTCGAAACGGCCCGCCGCTATGGCGCGCGCGTCGCGGTGATTGCCGGGCAGTTGCGGGCCGGCCATTCACGCTCCAACTAACATTCCGCCGTTCATGCGGGGCGCCACCGGCCGACGCCCCGCATCGTGTCCGGCCGATTCTGAAGGGCGCTGCAATGAAATACAAGCAATTGGGCCGCACCGGCCTGTATGTGTCCGAGCTGTGTCTCGGCACGATGACGATGGGCGGCAACGCGGATGCCGGCATGTGGGCGGCGATCGGCGCGGTCGGCCAGGACGACGCGAACCGCTTGATTGCCCGCGCGCTCGACGCGGGCATCAACTTCATCGACACCGCGGATATTTACTCGTTCGGCCAGGCCGAACGCGTGGTCGGGCAGGCGCTGCGCGATCTCGGCGTCCCGCGCCACGAGATCGTGCTGGCGACGAAGACGGCCGGCGTGATGGGCGCGGGCCCGAACGACCAGGGCGCGTCGCGCGGTCACATCATGGATTCGGTGCGGCGCAGCCTCGAGCGGCTTCAGGTCGACCATATCGATCTGTACCAGATTCACGCGAGCGACCCCGTCACGCCGATCGAGGAGACGCTGCGCGCGCTCGACGATCTCACGCGACAGGGGCTGATCCGTTACGTCGGCGTGTCGAACTGGCGCGCGGGCAAGATCGGTAAAGCGCTGGGCCTGAGTGCCGCGCTGCACGCCACGCGCTTCGAGACGCTGCAGGCCTACTACTCGATCGCCGGGCGCGACGTGGAGCGCGAACTCGTTCCGCTCGCCGTCGACGAGCAGATGGGGCTGCTCGTGTGGTCGCCGCTCGCCGGCGGATTGCTGTCGGGCAAGTTCGGCCCCGGTGCTTCGCCCGAAGCAGGTTCGCGGCGCGGTCATTTCGATTTTCCGCCGGTCGATCTGGATCGGGCCTGGCCGTGCGTCGCGGAAATGCGCGCGATTGCCGGCGCGCATCGCGTGTCGGTCGCGCGGATCGCGCTCGCGTGGTTGCTCGCCAGGCCGGCGGTCACGAGCGTCATCATCGGCGCCAGGCGGATCGACCAGCTCGACGACAATCTCGGCGCGGTCGATGTCGTCCTGACCGACGATGAGCTGGCGCGTCTTGACGCCGTAAGCGCGTTGCCGCCCTGCTATCCCGGCTGGATGATCGCGCGTCAGGAAGCGGGCAGGATTCCCGGGCCGTTTACGCGCACCGCGTCGAAATAGGAGCGGCGGCACTTCATCGGCGGTTCGACGCGGGCAGTGACGATGCTGCCCGTGTTGAACCGGGCGCACGGTTACATCCGGTAGCCCGGCTTCTTGTACAGCGTTCGGGCGCGCGCCTCGATATCCGGACGATAGACCTCTTCCTTCCACCTGTCCGACGGAATCTCCTCGAAACCAACTGAAACGGATTCCTCACCATAACCGAGTATGTCCATCACGTCGCGCGTGATGGCGTCCGCGAGACGTTGCTTCTGTTCCTCGGTCTTCCCGGGCCAGGCTTTGACGATGACGTGGGGCATGACATCCTTCTCCGAAATTCGAAACGACCGCGTGCACGCGCGTCACGCCGCGCGCCGTGAAAACACGTCCTTGAACACGGGCAGCGCCGAAAAGACGTTCGGCCATCCCGCGTAGAACGCCAGTTGCGTCAACGTCTCGGACGCTTCGGCCTGCGTGAGCCCGTTGTCCATCGCACGATTCAGGTGATACGGGATCTGCGCGACCTGGCCGTTGGCGACGAGCGCGCTCACCGTCACCAGGCTGCGGTCGCGCGGCGCGAACCCGGGGCGCAGCCACAAGTCGCGAAACAGCGCATCGGTCGTGTACTCGACCACGCCGGGCGCGACCGCGCCGAAGTTTTCCGAGACCGTCCGCGCACGCTGCGCCTCGGCTGCCTCGTTCAGCGGCAGCGGCGTGACGTCCGCCGGCGCGAGCTGATCGGGCCCGATGCCGCGTTCGTCATAGACGTGCTTGACGATGATCGATGCGGCGCTCGCATTGGCCCATCCCGCGTAAAAAGCCAGATGCGCGATCATTTCCGATATTTCCGCGGGCTTCACGCCGTGATCCAGCGCGAGACGCGCATGCAGCGGCATCTCGACGGTCTGGCCGCGGGCGATCAGCACCGACAGCGTCACGATGCTGCGATCGCGCGGCGACAGGTGCGGCCGCTTCCACAGGCCGTCGAATACGGTATGGCTCGTGTATCGCTCGAAGGCCGGGGCAACCGCCTTCAAGGCGTCAACAGACAAGGGTTCCTGCATGGTGTCGGTCCTTTGCATGGTGGTGCACGCGGCGGCCAGCAGTGCCAGCCCTGTCGCGGCGACGAATCGCGACAGGCGCCGCGTGCGATCGTCAACGCGCGCCGTGCTGCGCATCGGTGACGTGTTCGGGCCGGTTGACGTCGCGCCCATCGAGTGCCTCCCGAAGCGCGACCTGCGTGCCGCTGCGCGCAACCGCGATGCCCGCGCTCGCCGCCGCATCGGCCGATGCGGCCGCTGCGGCGAACGACGCGCGGGCCGGCATCGAATTCAAGGCTGCTGGCGTATTCATCGCGGTCCGCCGCTGCCGAGGTATTGCTCGTCCGTGACCTTCTCCAGCCAACGGACGTTCTTGCCGTCGAGCGCTTCCTGAATCGCGACGTGAGTCATCGCGGTGGTCGACGTCGCACCGTGCCAGTGCCTGTGGCCCGGCGGGCACCAGACCACGTCGCCCGCGCGGATCTCGACGCGCGGTTCGCCGTCGCATTGCGTCCAGCCGCAGCCGGCGGTCACGAGCAGCGTCTGGCCGAGCGGATGCGTATGCCACGCGGTGCGGGCGCCCGGCTCGAACGTCACGCTGGCGCACGATACGCGCGCCGGCGGCGGCGGTGCGTTCAGCGGGTCGATCCGGACCGTGCCGGTGAACCATTCGTCGGGGCCCTTGATCGAGGGCTGCGAGCCCGCGCGCTTCAGTTCCATGATGTCGTCCTCTACCGAAAAGGGTGCCGCATGGATCGCTCCAGCGGCCAGCCATCCCACTTTAATGACTCGCGATTCATGCGACTAGATGGCAAAATCGGCATAGGCCTATGCTGTGATGCATGAATCAATGGAAGACTTCAACGATCTGGTGGCGTTCATGGCGGTCGCGCGCGAACGCAATTTCACGCGGGCGGCCGCGCAGCTCGGCGTGTCTCAATCGGCGTTGAGCCGAACGGTGCGGGCGCTGGAAGCGCGCATGGGCATTCCGTTGCTGACGCGCACGACGCGCAGCGTATCGCCGACCGAGGCCGGCGAGCGCTTGCTGGAATCGATCGCCCCGCGCTTTCAGGAAATCGAGGCGGAGCTGGAGTCGCTGCGTGCGATGACGGATCAGCCGGCCGGCAACGTCCGGATCACCGCGACCGACTACGCGGCGAACGAATACGTGTGGCCGCGGCTGCAACCGCTGCTGCGTCGCTATCCCGCGCTCAAGGTCGAACTGGTGAACGACTATGGCCTGACCGATCTCGTCGCCGGCCGCTACGACATCGGCATACGGCTCGGCGACCAGGTCGCCAGGGACATGGTCGCGCAGCGTATCGCGCCGGACATGACGATGTCGATCGTCGGTTCTCCCGATTACCTGGCGTCCCGACCCGTGACGAAAACGCCTCAGGACCTGACGCAACACAACTGCATCAACCTTCGGCTGCCGACCAGAAACGCGCTGCTATCGTGGGAGTTGAGCAAGGGGCGCCGCGAATTGCAGGTTCGCGTCGAAGGCCAACTGACGTTCAACAACGTCTATCAGATGGTCGACGCGGCGCTTGCCGGCTTCGGGCTCGCCTATGTGCCGAAGGATCTGGTCGCGCATCACGTTGAAGCCGGCCGGCTCGGCTGGGTGCTGGAGGACTGGTTTCCGACGTTCGTCGGGCACCACGTCTATTACCCGAGCCGGCGCAAATCGTCGCGGGCCGTCGAGCTCGTGGTCGATGCGCTCAGGAGCGGCTATCAACGCAATGCGCGGCAAGCTTGAGCCATCACGCCGGCGTGTCGACAGCGGGCAGCGCTGGAAACGCGATGCCCGCATGGACGCGCCGCCGCGGTATTGAACGGAAATCGAGCACCGCCGGCACCACTGCGTCGAATAACGGGCAGACGCGATCGGCAATCCCGGCTTCGATACGCGCGGTACGTCGAACAGCGCCGTCGAGCGACGTGACCTCGCCTGACGACCTCGATCCTGCGTCGCCCATCACTTCGGAAACACGCCTCTGCTCATCGCATCGAGCTGCCGAACGATCTCCGCGCGCAATTCGGCCGATACGTCGACGCTGTCGAGCAATTCCGAAATCCACAACCCGTCGGCCGCGAGCCGGCAGATCATCAGCGTCGCGGCCTGTTCGAGCGGTACCGGATCGGGCCGTGTCCATTCGCGCATCGGCACCGACCAGCGCGCACGCGTGTCCTGCTCGGTGATCATCGACGCGACCAGCACGCGCAGTACCTCGATACTCGCGGCCGGATTGGCCGCGTCGAGCACCGCATGCAGATACGCGCGCGCCGCCGCGCCGTCGCCGCTGGAATCGGCCGCCATCCGCGCGGTCAACTGCGCGCCGAACCGCTCGGTCGCCTGCCCGAACAGCGCATCCAGCAGCCCCTGCTTGTTCGCGAAGTGATATTGCAGCGCGCCTTTCGTCACGCCGGCCCGTTCGGCCACCGCATCGAGCGTCAACGCGGCCACGCCGTGATGCATCGCGATCTCCGACGCGGCCGCCAGCAATTGCGCGCGCACCTGGTCCGGCGCTTTTTTTCGCCGCACGCCGGCCACGGCTGCGGCCGGCGCCGATGATCCTTCGGAGGCCCGTGTATCGGGCGTTCCAGCCGGTTCGACAGGCGCGGACACGTCGCGCGGCGCGGGTTCGAGGCGTTTTTTCATGGTGCGGATGGTAGCACCGCGCGTCTCGATATAAACATTCCGTCTGGATGGTATGATCCGCCGCATGAACCAATCGGCCCCCTCTTCCTGGTCCGCGCTCGACGCTGCCATCGCCCGTGGACGCGACGCACTCGTGCGCCTTCAGCAGCCCGACGGCAGCTGGTGTTTCGAACTCGAATCCGACGCGACGATCACCGCGGAATACATCCTGATGATGCATTTCATGGACAGGATCGACGACGTGCGCCAGGAGAAGATGGCGCGCTACCTGCGCGCGAACCAGCGGCTCGACACGCACGGCGCCTGGGATCTGTACGTCGACGGCGCGCCGGACGTGTCGTGCAGCGTGAAGGCGTACTTCGCGCTGAAGGCGGCCGGCGACAGCGAACACGCGCCGCACATGATCCGCGCGCGCGACGCGATCCTGAAGCTCGGCGGCGCGGCACGCTCGAACGTGTTCACGCGCATCCTGCTCGCGACGTTCGGCCAGGTGCCGTGGCGCGCGGCGCCGTTCATGCCGGTCGAATTCGTGCTGTTCCCGAAGTGGGTGCCGATCTCGATGTACAAGGTCGCGTACTGGGCGCGCACGACGATGGTGCCGCTGCTGGTGCTGTGCTCGCTGAAGGCGCGTGCGCGCAATCCGCGCAACGTGTCGATCCGCGAGCTGTTCGTCACGCCGCCCGAACAGGAGCGCCACTACTTCCCGCCAGCGCGCGGCATGCGCCGGCTGTTCCTCGCGCTCGACCGCACGGTCCGCCCTATCGAGCCGCTGCTGCCGAAGCGCTTGCGGCAGCGCGCGATCCGGCATGCGGAAGCGTGGTGCGCGGAACGGATGAACGGCGAGGACGGGCTCGGCGGCATCTTCCCGCCGATCGTGTACAGCTACCAGATGATGCAGGTGCTCGGCTATCCGGACGACCATCCGCTGCGGCGCGATTGCGAGAACGCACTGGAGAAGCTGCTGGTCACGCGGCCGGACGGCAGCATGTACTGCCAGCCGTGCCTGTCGCCGGTGTGGGACACCGCGTGGAGCACGATGGCGCTCGAGCAGGCGCGCGGTGTCGCGGCGCCGGAAACCGGCGACACGGCGACCGGCGCGCCGCGCGATCTCGACGGGCGCATCGCTCGCGCGTACGACTGGCTGGCCACGCGCCAGGTGAACGACCTGCGCGGCGACTGGATCGAGAACGCCCCGGCCGACGTCGAACCTGGCGGCTGGGCATTCCAGTACGCGAACCCGTACTACCCGGACATCGACGACACGGCGCTCGTCACCGCGATGCTCGATCGCCGCGGCCGCACGCATCGCGCCGCGGACGGCACGCACCCGTACGCGTCGCGCGTCTCACGCGCGCTCGACTGGATGCGCGGGCTGCAATCGCGCAACGGCGGCTTCGCGGCGTTCGACGCGGACTGCGACCGCATGTATCTGAACGCGATTCCGTTCGCCGATCACGGCGCGCTGCTCGACCCGCCGACCGAGGACGTATCGGGCCGCGTGCTGCTGTGCTTCGGCGTGACGAAGCGCGCCGACGACCGTGCGTCGCTCGCCCGCGCGATCGACTACGTGAAGCGCACGCAACAGCCCGACGGCAGCTGGTGGGGCCGCTGGGGCACGAACTACCTCTACGGCACGTGGAGCGTGCTGGCCGGCCTCGCGCTCGCCGGCGAGGACCAGTCGCAGCCCTATATCGCCCGCGCGCTCGACTGGCTGCGCGCGCGGCAGCACGCGGACGGCGGCTGGGGCGAGACGAACGACAGCTACCTCGATCCGAAGCTGGCCGGCACGAACGGCGGCGAGAGCACGTCGAACTGCACCGCGTGGGCGCTGCTCGCGCAGATGGCGTTCGGCGACTGCGAATCCGATTCGGTGAAGCGCGGCATCGCGTATCTGCAGTCGGTGCAGCAGGAAGACGGCTTCTGGTGGCACCGCTCGCACAATGCGCCGGGCTTTCCGCGCATCTTCTATCTGAAGTATCACGGCTATACCGCGTACTTCCCGCTGTGGGCGCTCGCGCGTTATCGGCGGCTGGCAGAGGCGAAGGATGCGGACGCAACCAGGTCGCCTGCATCCACCACACCCGCAACGGACGACGCGCTCGCCTGAACCGGAATCCCGGCCGAAACGGCAACGCGCCGGCACGCCCGACGGCGTCCGGCGCGCTCGAGACGATTTCCCCTCCCCTCCTGCTTACGCGTCGCGCGACGCCCGCATCCTCGCGAACGCGTCGCGCAAATCCACGCAGAACGCATCGCCGATCATCGACAGCGGCTGCGACGCGGACGTCACCAGATAGAAGTGATCGGGCACGGCCGGCTCGAACGGCTTGACGGCCACGCGATGCCCCGCATACGCGGCCGTCACCGGATCGATCAGCGCGACGCCGGCACCGTTCGCGACGAACGCGACGATCGTCTGCGACAGTTGCGCCTCGATCGACAGCACGCGCGACACGCCGGCTTCGACGAATACGCGATCGATCGCGCTGCGCGCCTCGAAACTCGGCGGAAACGAGATGAACGCTTCGTCGCGCAGGTCGGCCGGCCGCACGACGCGCTTGCGCGCGAGCCGATGCCCGCGCGGCACGATGCAGCGCATCGCGCTTTCCGCGAGCCGCTCGCCGCGCACGGCCGGATGCGGGACGGGTTCGGCGATCAGCCCGACATCGCATTGCCCCGACGCGACCTTGTCGACGACGGTGGACGCACTGTGCGCGAGCAACGTGATGTCGACACCCGGATGCGCGTGCGAGAAACGCGTGACGAGCTGCGGCAGCAGGTCGAGCGCGACGGCCGGCGAGCCGGCCACGCGCAGCGTGCCGCGCCGCATCGCGCGGATCTGCTCGGCGGCCTGCGCGACGCGGTCGAGGCCGACGAACGCGCGTTCGACCTCCTCGTACAGCACACGCGCCTGTGCGGTCGGCGTGAAGCGCCCCTGCTGCCGCTCGAACAGCACGAAGCCGACCCGGTCCTCGAGATCGGCGATCAGCCGGCTCACGGCCGGCTGCGAGATATGGAGATCGCGTGCCGCACGCGTGACGGTATGGCGCTGCATCACTGCGCGAAACGCTTCGATCTGACGAATCCTGAGCGAGGGCGTGGTCATAACACTGGATTATGGGTCGTTGATCAAGCTGTATTGGACAGCCCATTTTGCCTGCCCGAACATCGGTTCCGCAACGTATTGAAAGCAAGGAGCCGCGCCGCCATGGGATATAACACGCAACCGCCTCACCCGCGACACCGGAGCCGCGCATGACCGTGCGCCGCTTCGACGTCGTCGTGGCCGGCGGCGGTCTCGTCGGCATGGCCATCGCATGGGGCATCGCGCGTCTCGGCCAGCGCGTCGCGGTGTGCGACGGCGACGACATCGCGTTTCGCGCGGCGCGCGGCAATTTCGGGCTCGTGTGGGTGCAGGGCAAGGGCGGCCGCTGCCTGCCGTATGCGCGCTGGTCGCGCGAATCGTCGGCGCGCTGGCACGCTTTCGCCGCGCAGTTGCAGCGCGAAACGGGCGTGGACTGCGCGTTCGAGCGCCCGGGCGGCATCGAGCTGTTCGAGCAGCGCGCGGAACTCGACAGCGCGACCGACCTGCTCGAATCGCTGCGCCGGCAGGAAGCCGCGCTGTCGTACGAGGTGCTCGATCCGGCGGCGCTGCGCCGGCGCGTTCCCGCGGCGTCGCCGTCGCTGGCCGGCGCGCTGTGGTCGCCGAACGACGGTCACGCGAATCCGCTCACCACGCTGCGCGCGATGCTGCAGGCGTTTCAGCAGTGCGGCGGCGTCTATCTGCCGCGCAGCGAAGTCGCCGAGATTCGGCCGCGCGCCGGGCGCTTCGAGATCGATACGCGCCACGCGCAGCTCGAAGCCGGGCGCGTGGTGCTCGCGGCCGGCCTCGACAACGCGCGGCTCGCGCCGATGGTCGATCTGCGCGCACCGATCTCGCCGCTGCGCGGCCAGATCATGGTCACCGAACGCCTCGCGCCGTTTCTCGACTATCCGACACTCGTCGTCCGGCAGACGCCGGAAGGCTCGGTGCTCCTCGGCGACTCGGCCGAAGACGTCGGCTTCGACGATGGCCAGACACGCCCCGCGATGGTCGACATCGCACGCCGCGCCCGCACCGCGTTCCCGGCGCTTGCCCATGCGCGCATCGTGCGCGCGTGGGGTGCGCTGCGCATCATGACGCCCGACGGCCTGCCCGTCTACGAGGCGTCGGCCACGTACCCCGGCGCGTTCATCGCGATCTGCCACAGCGGCGTGACGCTCGCGGCGACTCACGCCGATCTCGTCGCGCCGTGGATCGCCGGCGGCGCCGCGCCGGCCGACCTGTCCGCCTTTACCACCGCGCGCTTCGCCGCGCCCACGGAAGCCCGGCATGTTTGAACCGCTCATTCCCTCTACCGCGCTGCTCGAACGCGTGCGCATCCATATCGACGGCACGCCGCACGACGTACCCGCGCATTACAGCGTCGCGGCCGCGATGCTCGCCGCCGGCTCGGCCGCGTGCCGCACGAGCGCCGTGAGCGGCGCGCCGCGCGGCCCGTTCTGCATGATGGGCGTGTGCTTCGACTGCCTCGTCGAAATCGACGGCGTGCCGAACGTGCAAGGCTGCATGACGCCCGTCGCCGACGGCATGCAGGTGCGCGCGATGCACGGCAAGGCGAGGCTCGCATGACGCGCCGCCAGTGCGACCTGCTGATCGTCGGCGCCGGGCCGGCCGGCATGGCGGCGGCGACTGCCGCGCGTGCGGCCGGCTTGTCGGTCGTCGTCGCGGACGAAGGCCGCGCGCCCGGCGGCCAGATCTACCGCAACGTGGCCGATGCGCCGGCGCCGCTCGCGCAATGGCTCGGCGCCGACTATACGGCGGGCCGCCCGCTCGTCGACGGCCTGCTCGCCAGCGGCGCGCATTACCTGCCGCGCAGCGTCGTGTGGCAAATCGCGTTCGAGCCGGAACCCGTCGCGATGCTCACGCAAGGCGGCCCGTCGCGCGGCACGCTCGAAATCGGCGCGCGCGCTGTGCTGATCGCGACCGGCGCGCAGGAGCGGCCGTGGCCGGTACCCGGCTGGACGTTGCCCGGCGTGATGGGTGTCGGCGCCGCGCAGACGCTGCTGAAGGCGTCCGGCCTCGCGCCGTCCGCCGACGCCGTGCTCGCCGGCAGCGGCCCGCTGCTGTGGCTGTTCGCCGCGCAATTGCTGAATGCCGGCCGGCGCGTGCGCGCGCTGGTCGACACGACACCGCGCGACGCGTGGCGCCGCGCGCTCCCGCATGCGCTGCCGGCGCTGCGCGGCGCCGACTATCTACTCAAGGGCTGGCGCATGTTGCGCGCGGTGCGCCACGCCGGGATTCCGGTGTATCGCGGCGCGACCGACGTCCGCATCGACGGCGAAAGCCGCGCCGAACGCATCCGCTTTCGCGACGCAGACGGCATCGTGCAAACACTCGACACGTCGCTCGTGCTGCTGCATCAGGGCGTCATTCCGTCGACGCAGCTTGCGCGTTCGCTCGGCTGCGCACACGAATGGGACGAATCGTCGGCATGCTGGCGGCCTCAGTGCGACGCGCGCGGCCGCAGCAGCGTGCCGCACGTGTGGATCGCAGGCGACGGCGCGGGCATCGGCGGCGCGCGGGCGGCGGCACTCGCCGGCGAAGTGTCGGCGCTCGACATCGCCGCGCAACTCGGCGCGCTCGACACGCAACGGCAGGCCGCACGCGAACGCCCGGTGCTGCGCGCGTTGCACCGCCACCTCGCGGTGCGCCCGCTGCTCGACGCGCTGTACACACCGCCCGCCGCGCTGCGCCGCCCCGACGACGACACGATCGTGTGCCGCTGCGAGGAAGTCACGGCCGGCGAGATCCGCCGGCTCGCGGCGCTCGGCTGCCAGGGGCCGAACCAGATGAAGGCGTTTACGCGCTGCGGCATGGGCCCGTGCCAGGGACGCTGGTGCGGCACGACGGTCGGCGAGCTGATCGCCGACGTGCAGCAGCGCGGCGTCGGCGACGTCGGCCACTACCGAATCCGCGCGCCGATCAAGCCCGTCACCGTCGGCGAGATGGCCGACGCACTCGAACTGTCGAACGATTTTCAGCGCGGCGAATTTCCGAGCTGACGTGCACGCCCACTCTTCCCCACACGAACGGAGCCTGACCATGAAGACGCGCCTCACGATTCTCCTGTCCGCCGCCGCGATGGCCTTCGCGTCGCTGGCGTCGGCGAAGGAATGGACGACCATCCGCATCGGCGTCGACCCGACCTACCCGCCGTTCGAATCGACCGCGACCGACGGCAGCGTGAAGGGCTTCGACATCGATCTCGGCAACGCGCTGTGCGCGAAGCTGAAGGCGAAATGCGTGTGGGTGTCGAGCAGTTTCGACGGGCTGATTCCCGGGCTGCAGGCGCGCAAGTTCGACGTGATCCTGTCGTCGATGGCCGCGACCGAACAGCGGCGCCAGCAGATCGACTTCACCGATCGCCTGTACCGCAACCAGACGCGGCTGATCGCGCGCACCGGGTCGGGGCTGCTGCCGGACGCGGCGAAGCTCGCCGGCAAGCGCGTCGCGGTCGAACAGGGCACGGTCCAGGAAACCTATGCGCGCGAGAAGTGGGCGCCCGCGAAGGTCGAGGTCGTGCCGTATCCGAGCTACGACCAGGCGTATGCGGACCTCGTCACGGGGCGCGTCGACGGCGTGCTGATGGACGCCGTGCAAGGCCAGCTCGGGTTCCTCGCGACGCCGCGCGGCAAGGGCTTCTCGTTCGCGGGCGGCGTGGTGTACGACGCGAAGATCATGGGCAACGGCGATGCGGCCGGCGTGCGCAAGGCCGACACCGACCTGCGCGACGCGCTGAATCGCGCCATCGCGCAGATTCGCGGCGACGGCACCTACAACACGATCCAGGCGAAATATTTCGACTTCGACATGTACGGGAACTGACGGCATGCGCGGGCTCGGTTTCGCTCGTGTGACTCATGCGAGCGCGACGTCGAGCCGTCGCACCGCAGCCGGTTCGCGCGGGCCAGGCGTGAACATCCCGCGCTTTTCTCCGTCGATGGACGTCTTCGCCGACTTTCGTGCTGACGCAGCTTTCGCGGCGGCGATGGTCGGCGGCATATCGTCGAGGCTCATGCGTTTCTCCTGGTGCGGCAGGAAAGTGAATGGGGCCAGAGTTGCACGAATAAGTCCGAATGGGACATAATTCATCAATATTGAGTCCCACAAGGTCTGACATGCTCGACATCCGCCAGCTTCAATATTTCATCGCGGTCGCGGAAGAGGAACACGTCGGCCGGGCGGCCGAACGCCTGCACATCTCGCAGTCGCCGCTCAGCCGCCAGATCGCGCAGCTCGAGGAAAAGCTCGGCCTGACGCTGTTCGAACGCAGCCAGCAGCGCATTCGTCTGACGCGTGACGGACGCACGTTCCTCAGCGAAGCGCATGCGTTCCTGCGCCATGCGAACCGGCTCGAATCGCTCGCGCGCCGGCTCGGCCGCGGCGACGAAGGCGGCCTGTGCATCGGCTACCTGGAAACGGCCACCCACTCGGGCGTGCTGCCGCGTGCGCTGAAAACGCTGCGCGCCGAGCGCCCGTCGGTGCATATCGCGCTGTACAACTATCCATCCGCCGCGCAGCTCGAAGGCCTGCGCGAACGCAGCCTCGACATCGCGCTCGTGACCGAGCCGCCTGCGCCGGACGATCCCGAACTCGATTCGACGATGGTGCTGAACGATCCGATGCTGCTCGCGCTGCCCGACGGACACCCGCTCGCGAAGAAGAAGACGCTGAGCGCCGACGATCTCGCCGCGCAAGCGTGGATCGGCGTCACGCAGCAGGAAAGCGCGCCGCGGCACGGTGCATTCGTCGCGGCCTGTGCGAAGGCCGGTTTTTCGCCGGACATTTCGGTGGAGGCGACCGAGCCGCTCGCGGCGCTCGGCCTCGTCGCCGCCGGGCTCGGCGTGACGATGATCCAGCAAAGCCTGCGTCACCAGGTACCGGAAGGCGTCGTGCTGCGCGAGCTGCCGTGGTTCAGCTACCGCACGCCGCTGTGGGCTGCGTGGCACAAGGTCAACCTGCGGCCGCTGGTCGGCATCTTCCGCGAGATCCTGACCGGCGAGGAGGTCGTCGCGGCAGCTGGAAAATGAATCCATGAGCGCGCGAAGCGTCGTTGCATCACGGCGCATTGCGCACCCGTAGCGAGTGTGCCGATTGCTTCGCAACCCTGATCTTCATTACGGTGTGCGATTTCCGATCGACGCGCGCCACGGGTGCGCCAACGCCTTCGCAACAGGTCGAAACCCGCGGCGAAGGCGTGGCCGGAGCCGGAAAGCCCGATTCCCATCGCCCGATGCGACGTGCCGCCGTCAGGCCGCCGCGAAGCGCTTCGCGAGTTCCGCGAGGCCGTCTTCATAAATCCCGCGGAACAGCCGGACGGTTTCGTCGTCGGTCGCGCCGTGCGGCGTGAACGTGCCCGACCACTCGACCTTCGATGCGTTCGAGCCGTTCTCGCGCACGCGCAGCGTGGAGCGATAGTTCACGACCGGGAACGGTGCGTCGAGAATCGCGTACGTATAGCTGCGTTCCGCTTCGTCGAACGCGACCAGCCGCTCGACGATCGCGTCGCCCGCCGGGTTCGCGAGACGCCGCACGCGCCCGCCTTCGCTCAGTTCGCTGGCCGGAATGTACGACAGCCAGTCGGGCAGTGCGCCGAAGCCGCCGATCAGTTGCCAGACCGTGTCGGCCGAAGCCGCGATCTCGATACCTGCATGGGCCTGTGCCATGTCATCACCTTTCAGGATCAACGATCGGTCGGCAGCGGCGCATTGGCCGCAATCAGACCTTGTTCACGCATCTCGCGCCAGAAGTCGGCCGGAATCGCCACGTTCAGCGCCGCCTGGTCTTCCGCGATCCGCTCCGGACGGCTCGCGCCCGGAATCACCGCGACGGTGGCCGGATGCGACATCGAGAACTGCAGCGCGGCGGCCTTGATCGGCACGTCGTAACGCGCGGCGATCGCCTTGATCCGGTCGACCTTCGCGAGAATGTCCGGCGACGCCTTCTGGTATTCGAAGTGCGTGCCGCCCGCGAGCACGCCCGAGCTGTACGGGCCGCCGACGACGATCCCGACGTTCTGCGCGGCCGCCGCCGGCATCACGCGCTGCAGCGCGCGTTCGTGATCGAGCAGCGTGTAGCGGCCGGCCAGCAGCATGCCGTCCGGTTGCGGTTCGGCGAGGTCGAGCACCAGTTCGATCGGCTCGACGCGGTTCACGCCGAGGCCCCATGCATTGATCACGCCTTCCTCGCGCAGCTTGCTCAGCACGCGAAACGCGCCCTTGCGCGCCACTTCGAATTGCGCGAGCCATTCGTCGCCGTAGAAATCCTGCGCGATGTCGTGCACCCACACGATATCGAGGCGGTCGGTGCGCAGGCGCTTCAGGCTGTCCTCGATCGAGCGCAGCGTCGCGTCGGCCGAGTAATCGTTGACGATGCGGTTCGGCCGGCCGTGTTCGAACAGGCCGCCCTTTTCACCGAGATCGCGCGCCGACACGTCTTCGATTTCGTCGAGGATCACGCGGCCGACTTTCGTGCTCAGCACGTATTCGTCACGCGGATGGTGCGCCAGCGCGTCGCCGAGGCGGATTTCCGCGAGGCCTGCGCCGTAGAACGGGGCCGAGTCGAAATAACGGATGCCGTGTTGCCATGCCGCTTCAACGGTGGCCGCGGCTTCCGCGTCGGGGATGTTGCGGAACATGTTGCCGAGCGGGGCCGTACCGAAACCGAGGATCTTGTTGCCGGGCAGCTTGTCTTTGAGACTCATGATTTTCTCCAGGAAGTAAAGGAAAGCGAATTCAGTCTAGGGAGACGGGTTAAGTCTGTCCAAGACGGAATTCGACACACTTGAGTCCCGCGAGGTCTGATACAGGGATTTGCGGCCTGTTTCGATCACCGGCTCCGGCGCTGTGTTCGGCCGAGACGCCCGGCCGGCAAGGCTGCCGACCGAATCCACGTTCGATTCGTGACGCAGGATCAAAAATGATTTGGCGCGGCGGCCGTTTTTCCCGAGTGCCGGCGTACCTATATTGGCTGCACTCGCAACGACATCGACGTGGTCGACGGTGGTTGCGGCTCACTCAACCAGACAGGTACCCACGATGAAAACGCTCGTTTCTTCCACCCTTGCCGCACTGATCCTTTCCGCACCGGCGCTGTCGTTCGCGCAACAAGCCGACCATCCGCTGACCCGCGCCGAAGTGAAGGCCGAGATGGCCCGTCTCGCGGCCGTCGGCTACACCCCGGCGCTGGATCACAACCAGTACCCGGCCGCAATCCTCGCCGCCGAACAGCGTGTGCGTGAAAACGCCGTCGCGCAATCCGCGCCGAACGCCGCCCCGACCGCGGACAACACCGGTTACGGCAGCGAAGCCCGCACGGTCGGCGAATCCGGCCGTGCGATGATGATCAACGGCCGCAACTCGATCTATCGCGGTCATTGAGTCGCGTCGGCGTGCAAGCAAGCACGCCTTTCGATACGCGCAACCGCTCGTCCATCCCCTCCGCATGGCCGGCCCGAATCGCCTGAACAGGCATTCGGGCCGCGCGTCGTCGCTGCCCTTGCGCTCCGTCGCCCTGCTCCGCGAAACCGGCTCGCGCGTGGCCGCCGCAGGCAGCGATTCGTGACTGCGCAGTACAAGTTCTTATGCCGCTTCATCCGTTTATCCGGCGCGCGCCGCGCACGATACTTCGCACCGTCAGGCGCCACGCGCCCCACTCGCCATCTCGTACGCATATGAACCGATATCCAGGATTGAAGCGCATCGCGCGATCGGCCGCGCTGGCCGCCGTTCCGCTGGCCGCGCTCGTCGCGTTGTCCGGCTGCCAGTCGGACGACAAGGCCCCGGCCACGACGCCGAGCGTGATCGTCAGCGCGCCCGTCGCGCGCGACGTCAACGACGTCGACGTCTACACCGGCCGCTTCGAGGCGGTCGACACCGTCGACGTGCGCCCGCGCGTGAGCGGCTATCTCGACAAGGTCGCGTTCCAGGACGGCGCGACCGTCCGCAAGGGCGACCTGCTGTTCGTCATCGACCCGCGCCCGTACCAGGCGGCCGTCACCGCCGCGCAGGGCGCGCTCGAACGCGCGCAGTCGCAACTGAAGCTGAGCCGGCAGGATTTCGAGCGCGCGAGCATCCTGATCAAGACCGACACGATCGCGCAGAGCCTCTACGACCAGCGCAGGCAGGCGGTGCAAAGCGCGCAGGCCGAGGTGACCAGCGCGCAAGGCGCACTCGAACGCGCGCGGCTCGACCTGTCGTTCACGCGCATCGTCGCGCCGATGTCCGGCCGCATCAGCCGCAAACTCGTGAGCGAGGGCAATCTCGTGAAAGGCGGCGACAGCGACGCGACCGTGCTGACGACGATCGTGTCGCAGGACCCGATCGACATCTACTTCGACGTCGACGAGGAAAGCTACCTGCGCTATACGCGCGAAGCACGGAAAAACGGCGGCAACGCGTCGTCGCGGCAGGTCGCGATCGCGCTGCCGGGCGACGTGCAGCCGTCGCTGACGGGGACGATGGATTTCGTCGACAACCGTCTCGACGACTCGACCGGCACCCTGCGCCAGCGTGCGCGCGTCGCGAATCCGGACCGGCGCCTGAGCCCTGGCCAGTTCGGCCGCGTGTATCTGTCGAGCCGCGTCGCGCACCCTGCGCTGCTCGTGCCGGATGCGGCGGTCGCGACCGATGCGACGCGCCGCGTGCTGTACTTCGTCGACGCGAACGGCACCGTCGCGATCCGCCCGGTGACGCCCGGCCGCCTGTACGGCAACCTGCGCGAGATCGATGCGGGGCTGAACGCGGGCGATACCGTGATCGTCGACGGCTTCCAGCGCGTGCAGGCCGGCGACAAGGTCAAGGCCGTGCCGCGCGCGATCGAAGCGGCCGCGGTGGCCCGCGCGGCGAGCGGCACGACCGGGAGCGCGCAATGAACCTCGGCCGCCTGTCCGTCCAGCAGCCGGTGCTCGCGATCGTCCTGTCGATCGTGCTGACGATCGCGGGCGCGCTGGCCTATTTCTCGCTCGCGGTATCCGAGTATCCGGACATCGCGCCGCCGACCGTCGTGATCCAGGCGACCTATCCGGGCGCCTCCGCGGAAACGGTCTCGCAAACGGTGTCGACGCCGATCGAACTGGAAGTGAACGGCGTGGAAGACATGCTGTACATGTACAGCCAGGCGACGTCCGACGGCAGCCTGAACATCACCGTGACGTTCAAGCCCGGCACCGACGTCGACAAGGCGCAGGTGCTCGTGCAGAACCGCGTCGCGCTCGCGACGCCGCGCCTGCCCGAGCCCGTGCAGCGCAGCGGCGTGTCGGTACGCAAGTCGTCGCCGACGCAGCTCGGCACGATCTTCCTGTACTCGCCGGACCAGCGCTACGATCCGCTGTACGTATCGAACTATGCGATCCGCAACGTCGCCGACGTGCTCAAGCGGATCGAAGGCGTCGGCGACATCAACGCGCTCGGCGCGCGCGAATACTCGATGCGCATCTGGCTCGACCCCGAGCGCGTCGCGTCGTTCGGCCTGAGCCCGGCCGACCTGATCGCCGCGGTACGCGCGCAGAATACGCAGCTCGCGGGCGGCGTGGTCGCGCAGGCGCCGATCACGAACCAGGCGTTCCAGCCGAACCTGGTCTTCGAGGGGCGGCTCAAGCGCCCCGAGGATTTCAGCGACATCGTCGTCAAGCAGGGCAAGGACGGCAGGCTCGTGCGGCTGAAGGACGTGGCTCGCGTCGAAGTCGGCGCGCTCGCGTATGCGACCGACAGCTACATGCTGCGCCATCCGACGATCGCGCTGCAGGTGCTGCAGCAACCCGGCGCGAACGCGGTCGCGACGATGGCCGCGGTCGAGAAGAAGATGGCCGAACTGTCCCGCGACTTCCCGAAGGGCATCGTCTACAACATCGGCTACAACCCGACCGCGTTCATCGGCGACAGCATCCACGAACTCGTCAAGACGATCTACGAAGCCGTCGTGCTCGTCGTGTTCGTCGTGCTGCTGTTCCTGCAGGGCTGGCGGCCGTCGATCATCCCGATCCTGTCGATTCCGGTATCGCTCGTCGGCACGTTCGCGGCGATGGCCGTGCTCGGCTACTCGATCAACAACCTGACGCTGTTCGGCCTCGTGCTCGCGGTGGGGATCGTCGTCGACAACGCGATCGTCGTGGTCGAGAACGTCGAGCGGCACCTGGCGGCCGGCGCCGGGCCACGCGACGCGACGCTGCTGACGATGAAGGAAGTCGGCGGCGCGCTGTTCGCGATCACGCTCGTGCTGTGCGCGGTGTTCGTGCCGACCTCGTTCATTCCCGGCATCTCGGGCCAGTTCTTCCGCCAGTTCGGCGTGACGATCGCCGTGTCGACCGCGATCTCGTTCTTCACGTCGGTGACGCTCGCGCCCGCGCTGTCCGCGATGATGCTGAAAGCGCACGCCGGCGACCATGACGCACCCGCGCCGACCTCACGCATCGCCATGCTGTTCGCGCCGGCGATGCGCGTCGCGCGACGCTTCTCGAACGCGTTCAACCGCCTGTTCCAGCGCCTGTCCGATGCGTATGGCCGGCTGGTCCGGAAAGTCGTCCGGATCATCCCCGCCATGACCGCACTGTACGTGGTACTGATTGCCGCGACCGGCTACCTGCTCGTATCGAGCCCGAAGGGCTTCATTCCCGCGCAGGATCGCGGCTACCTCGTCGTGCTCGTGCGGATGCCCGACGGCGCGACGCTCGAACGCACCAGCGCGGTCGCGCGCAAGATCGAGGACATCGCGCTGTCGGTGCCCGGGGTCGCGCGCGTACCGGTGTTCTCCGGCGTCAACGCGGCGACCGGCACGAACTCGGCGAACAGCGCCGGCCTGTTCCCGGTGTTCCAGCCCTGGCCGGAACGCAAGGCGCGCGGCCTGACGATCGACACGATCGCCGCCGAGATGCGCAAGCGGCTCGCGACCATCACCGAAGCGTCGATCGTCGTCGCGATGCCGCCGCCGGTGCAGGGGCTCGGCAGCACGGGGGGCTTCGCGATGCGGCTCGAAGACCGCAACGGCCTCGGCACCGCCGCGCTCGCGAAGGCGACGCAGGATCTCGTCGCGGCCGCGAACCGCACGCCCGGCATGGTCGGCGTCTACACGCCCTACTCCGCGACGAGCCCGCAGGTGCACGTCGAACTCGACCGCGAGAAGGCCGAGATGCTCGGCGTGCCGAGCCAGGCGATCAACGATGCAGTCGAGACGTATTTCGGTTCGACCTACATCAACGACTTCAACATCGTCGGGCGCACCTATCGCGTAACCGCGCAGGCGGACCTGCCGTTCCGCGTCGGCGCGTCGGATCTCGCGCGACTGAAGGTGCGCAACCGCGACGGCGAGATGGTGCCGATCGGCAGCGTGACGCGCATCGACGACATGCTCGGCGTCGACCGCGCACCGCGCTACAACCTGTATCCGGCCACCGAAATCAACGGCGATACCGCGCCGGGCCTCGGCTCGGGCTTCGCGATCAAGACAATGGAGACGCTGGCGAAGCAGGTGCTGCCGCCCGGCATTTCGTTCGAGTGGACCGATCTGTCGTATCAGCAGACCACGGCCGGCAACACGGGGCTGCTCGTGTTCCCGCTGTGCGTGCTGCTCGTCTACCTGGTGCTCGCCGCGCAGTACGGCAGCTGGAGCCTGCCGGTATCGATCCTGCTGATCGTGCCGATGTGCCTGCTGGCCGCGTCGCTCGGCGTGCGCGCGCTCGGCCAGGACGTGAACATCCTCACGCAGATCGGCTTCATCGTGCTGGTCGGGCTCGCCGCGAAGAACGCGATCCTGATCGTCGAGGTCGCCAGGCAGCTGGAGGCCGACGGCGCCGAGCTCGTCGAGGCCGTCGTCGAGGCATGCGTGCAGCGGCTGCGCCCGATCGTGATGACGTCGCTCGCGTTCATCCTCGGCGTGCTGCCCCTCGTGATCTCCGAAGGCGCGGGTGCGGAAATGCGCCAGGCCGTCGGCGCGGCGGTGTTCTTCGGGATGATCGGCGTGACGTTCTTCGGGTTGCTGTTTACGCCCGTGTTCTATGTGATGGTTCGCCGGCTCGCGATGCGCAAGACCGCTGTCGCAGCCGTCGCGACGGAGGCTGTGCAATGAAGTTCGTTCGACTCGTGGCCGCGCTGTCCGCGGCGGCCGTCCTGACCGCGTGCACGAGCGCGCCGGTCGCCACCGTCACCCCGCCGCCGCTGGCCGCGACCTATGCGAACGCGGATCTCGCGGCCGGCGGCCCGGCCGCCGACACCGGTGCGTGGTGGCATGGCTTCCGCGATCCGATCCTCGACCGGCTGGTCGACACCGCGCTCGCGAACAACCTCGACCTGCAGGCGGCCGTCGCTCGCATCGACGCGGCCCGCGCGGTACGGATCGGCGCGGCGTCGCAATGGTTCCCGTCCGTCGACCTGAATGCCGGCGCCGGCCGTCAGCGGCAGTCCGCATCGCAGGCGTTCCCGACCGATACGCCGACGACCGGCAACGCGTTCGACCTGAATGCGAGCCTCGCATGGGAAATCGACATCTTCGGCCGCATCCGCCAGGGGGTGTCGGCAGCCGACGCGGATATCGCATCCGCGCAAAACGATGCGGCGGCCGTGCGGATCGCGACGATCGACGAAACCGTGCGCACCTACGTGACGGTGCGCGGCCTCGAACAGCGGCTCGCGCTGGTCGAGGCCAACGCGTCGAGCCAGCGCGGCACCGAGGAATCGACACGGCGCCTGTTCGACGCGGGTGTCGTGCCGATCGCCGACGTCGACCGCGCCGCCGCGCAGACGGAAACGACGCTGGCCGAGCTGCCCGCGCTGCAACTGCAGCGGCAGGCCGCGATTCACCGGCTGTCGATCATTACCGCATCGACGCCGCAGGATATCTATGCGCGGCTCGACCCGCCCGCGCCCGAGCCGGTGTGGACCGCCGGCGCGCCGGGCATCGGCACGCCGGCCGACCTGCTGCGCCGGCGGCCCGACGTGCGCGCGGCCGAGGCGCGCGTCGTCGCGGCCTATGCGCGCATCGGCGTCGCCGAGGCCGACCTGAAGCCGCACCTGCAACTGATCGGCGTGATCGGCGCGGCGATCGACGGTTTCTCGGGCGCGTCGCTCGCGCGTTCGCTCGCGTGGATGGCCGGCGCCGGCGCGAGCGCGCCGCTGATCGACGGCGGCCGGCGCCGCAGCGTCGTCGCGTTGCGGCGCGCGCAGGCCGACCAGGCGCTCGCCGCCTATCGCACGGCCGTGCTGACGGCCGTCGGCGACGTCGAGACATCGGTGGCCGCGACCGCCCGAAATCACGGCCGGACCGAACGCCTCGAGCGCGCGGTATCGAATGCACGGGGTGCGTATACGCAGATCAACCGGTCATGGCGCAGCGGCGAATCGGCGTTCATCGATACGCTGGAAGTGCAGCGTGCGCTGCTCGCGGCCGAGGATTCGCTCGCACGGGCGCGCACCGAGGAAACGCTGAGCCGGGTCAGGCTGATGAGTGCGCTGGGGCAGTAAGCGCGCGGTTCGGGTTCGATCGATGCGCAAAGGGCGACGGGTTCGATGTCATGCGAACCCGTCGCCCTTTTTACGTGGCGTGACCCCGTGCGCGCCGCATCGACTCAATCGATGTCGCCGCCTGCCTTCAACTGCGCGCTCACATAGTCGAGAAAGCTGACGATGCGCGACGACAGCGTCGTGTTGCGATAGAACACCGCGTGAATCGGCTGGCGGAACTCGAGGGTGTCGTCGACGAGCAGTTCGACGAGGCTGCCATCGCGGCGATGCGTGCCCGTCATGTAGTCGGCGAGACATACGACGCCCGCGCCATTGAGCGCGAGCGTCAGCAGCGTCTCGCCGCTTGACGCCTGCAGCGCCGGATGAATGCGGTACACGCCATCGTCCGCGGTGCGCAGCGGCCAGTGGTTCAGCGTTTCCGGCTGCACGAAGCCGAGCAGCGTGTGGTTCGCGAGATCGGCGACGCTCGCCGGCACGCCGGCTTTCTCCAGATAGGCCGGGCTCGCCAGAATGCGCAGCCGGCTGCTGCCGAGCCGGCGCGCATGCAGCGTCGAATCGCGCAGCTCGCCGATCCGGATCGCGACGTCGGTGCGCTGTTCGAGCAGGTCGATGATTTCGTCGCTCGTATGAAGTTCGGCCTCGATCGCCGGATACGCGTCGCGAAAGCCCGGCATCATCGGCGCGATCACATGCTGCATGAACGGCATCGCCGCGTTGATCCGCAACCGCCCGGCCGGCGCCTCGCGCTGGCTGACGATCTGTTCCTCGGCGAATTCGACCGACGCGATGATCTCGCGCGCGTAGTCGAGAAAGAGCTTGCCCTCCTCGGTCATTTCGAGGCGGCGTGTCGTGCGGCGGATCAGCGTGGTGTCGAGTTTCTCCTCGAGGCGCCGCAGAATCCGGCTCATCACCGAGGTCGGCTGATGCAGTTTGTCCGCCGCGCCCGTCAATGAACCGGTATCGGCGATGGTCACGAACGCGAGCATCTCGTCGAGGGTCGTCTTCATGGTCGGCAGTCGTCAGCGGTGTCAGGGACCGTCACGATAGTGCCGCCGCGCCGCTTTGATAAGCGGGTTCGCGCGCGAATCATAGTTGATTTCGATTCAATAATGCGCGGCGAATATTGTCGGAATATTCGGGCGTGAAACGGGCAGCCGGGCCTGCAAGCACGTGCGGATCGACGCGCGTTTCATCAGGCAACGCGGTACGGCAGCGTCACACCGCGACGGGCATCTCGTGGCGAATCCAGTCGAGCATCGCGCCGTGCCGCGGCGCCCACCCGAGTTCCCGTCGCGCCCGCAGCGCCTTCACGCGGCTGTTCGAGGCGAGCGAGAAATGCGCACGCGAGTGACCGAGCACCTCGGCGGCATCGGCGACGTCCCATTCGACGATCGAGCGCAAACCGAGCCGCGCGGCGAGCGCACGACCGATTTCCGCGAACGACGCTTCGCCGTTTTCCGCGAAGTAGAACGCGCCCGGCGGCGCGGCATGGACCGCGCGCAGATAGAGATCGGCGACATCGTCGACATGCACGTTCGACCAGCGGTTCAGCCCCTTGCCGATCACGCGCACCGCGCCGGCGTCGCGCGCGATGGCCGCGAGCAGCGGCAGTTGCGCACTGTCGCGACGCAGCCCGAGGCCGTCGCCGTAGATCATGCTGTTGCAGATCACGGCCGAGCGGATGCCGAGGGTGGCGGCCGACATCACGAGCCGGTCGATCGCGCGGCGCTCGGCCTTCGCGGGGTGGACGATCGGCGTCGTTTCGTCGAACACGATCGCATCGCCGTGCGCGCCCTGCGCATCGTCCGCGATCACGCTCGTGCCGCTCGTGTGCAGGAACGCCTTGCCCGAGCCGCTCAGCGCCGCGATGATCGTCTCGACGGCCTCGCGGTGATCGCTGCTCGCCGCGTTGACGACGCAATCCGCGTCGCGCGCGAACGCATGCAGCAGCGCCGTATCGTCGAGCGTGCCGACGACCGGCATGATGCCGGCCGCCGCGAGTTTCGCGGCGTTGTCGCCATCGCGCGTCAAGCCGGTGACGACGTGCCCGGCCGCGACGAGCCGCGCGGCCACCGATCCGCCGATGTAGCCGGTCGCGCCCGTCACGAATATCCTGCTGCCTTTCATCCGCTGCTCCGGGAAGCGAGGCGGGCCATGTGGCCCACGTCTCGCGAAATGTCGTGCGTCGCAGTATCGATGGCCGGTGCCGTCGGCGGAAGAGGTGAATCGCTAAAACAGTTTTGCGCGCGGCGGGATGATGGGTCGTGTCGGACGAAACCCGCTTCGATGGGCGTGCAGTCGTTCGCTGTGATCTCGCGCCGCCGGCCGCGCGTCGTCGAGCGCGGCCCCGCCCGTGATTCCGCCCCATGCGATGCTCGATCGGTCCGCCTCCGTCGACCGGTGTCGCGCTCGCCGCGCACCGGCTTGCCCGCCCATCACGGGCATTTCCCGACGGGTGGGCATGGCGACGTCACCGCCCGTCGCCGAGCGACCCGAGAATCCGGTAGGCGACCTTCACGCGGTCCTCGATCGGCACGTTGCCGTTCGCGAGCATCACGATCCCGATCCGCTTCGCGGGAACGAACGCGACGTACGTGCTGAAGCCACCGGTCGAGCCCGTCTTGTTGATCCAGGTCGCGGGGTTCGGCGCGAGCGGCGGCTGGATCGCGCTGGCCGGCACCGCGTCGAACAGCATCTTCGGCGCGTTGCCGGCCAGCAGCGTCGGCAATGCGACCGGGTACGGATACTGTTCCCAGATCAGGTCCTGCGTCAGCGGCCCCGCGCGGAAATAGCCGGCGTGCGTGCGTTCGATCGCGCGCTGCAGGCGCGGCGCCGTCTGGATCATCCCCAGGTTCGCCTGCACGAAGCGCAGCAGGTCGGCCGCCGTGGTCCGCACGCCGTACGCCGGCTGCCACAGCATGCCTTGCGTCATCCGCACCGGCTTGCCGTCCTTCGTGTAGCCCTGCGCATAGTCGGCCATGCGCGCGGCGGGCACGTCGATGTACGTGTGCGTCATCCCGAGCGCGGGAAAGAGCCGCTGCTCCATCAGTGTCGCGAAATCCTCGTGCATCGCCTTCGCGGTGAGCCAGCCGAGCATGCCGATCGCGACGTTCGAATACTTGCGGTGCGTGCCCGGCGCATACTCGGGCCGCCACGCGTCGAGGTAGCGGATCAGGCCCGCATCGTCGCGAATGCTGTCCGGCACCTGCAGCGGCGTCCCGCCGGGCGTGTGCGTGCCGAGCTGAAGCAGCGTGACGACGCCGAACGGCTTGCCCTGCAACTCGGGCAGATATCTGGCCACCGGGTCCGCGAGCGACAGTTCGCCGCCCTCCTGCGCGTCCGCGGCGAGCGTCGCGGTCAGCGTCTTGCTGACCGAACCGATCTCGAACAGCGTGTCGCCGGTCACCGGCTTGCCGGTCTGCTTCGACATCACGCCGTAGTCGAACACCTGCGGCTTGCCGTCGGCGACGATGCCGATCGCCATGCCGGGGATCGCATACTGCTTCATCAGCGGCGCGATATGGCGCGTGACGGTGTCGTGGAGGTCGTCCTGCGTGACGGCGGCCGCGCGACCGGCCGTGGCGGTCGCGCATGCGGCGACGAACAGGATCGTGGCGACGCGTGTCGCATTGAATCGCATGAGTGCGGTTCCTTCTATTTCCGATGGTTGCATGGACAACAGATCCGGCCGCGCCGCGCGGAAAAGGCGGCGGCCGTCCTGTCGAAGCAGGACTATCCGCTACCGTCCGATCGCCAACAATCGACGATATGTTGCGCGAGCCGAAAGAAAAACTTATGAAATAGGCGGAATGCGGGACGAGGCAGCCGCCATGGCCGGACCACTCACCCGTTTTCCGGGAAAACCTGTCGGTTTTAACAGCATCGAATCCGGCGGCCGAATGGCGCCGCGTCGAAAATCGACGAAAAAGAGATAAGTCTTGTCAGATCCACGGGCGCCGGCCAGCCGTGCGATTGATTCATCCGCACGGATCGAAGTAGACTCGCGGAAGCCAAAAATAAGATCCGACCTGAGAGAATCCATGAATCGCCCTTTTCCGCTCGTCCGCTCCCGAGTCATCGGCTCCCGCGCGCTCGCGTGACGTTCACGCACCGCCCGACCTGAACCGGACTACGCGACGCCGCCGCGTTTGTTTGCGCGCGTACGCTCGTCGTTTCGCCGTTGAGCCAGAAGAACCGCCAGGGTCCCGCGCGCACCGCCCGCGCACGCCCTGCCCGACCGGAGAGTGAGCCCGTGACCGAAACCGTGGCCGCGTTGGCCTATCGGCCGCGCGATGTCGTCAATGCGCCCGACATCAAGGCGGCCATCGCCAGCCGCAGCGCCGCGCGCGGCGATCCGGCCGAGATCCGCGCATGGCTCGGCAATCATTTCTTCCGCTGGGTCGTCGGTGCGTTCGAGCAGGCGCAGCCGCTCGCTTCGCTCGCCGATTACCGCGCGCTCGCCGGCGCCGACCGGCCGGCGCCCGAATGGCTCGTGCGCCGGTTCCGCGCGCAACCGGCATCTGCGACCCCCACGACCTCCGGCGCGGCGGCCGACGCGGCGCTGCCGCCCGCCGCCGAGCGGGCGCCGCTCTACTTCATCGATCCCGAACACATGCTGCTGATCGACCGCGAACGCGTGCTGGTCGAATTCCTGCGCTCGCGCGCCGGCACGCGGCTCGCGCAGAAACTGCAGCGCATCACCTGCGCGATGGCGCTCGACATGTGGGAACGCGAGCACCAGCGGATGCAGGCGCGCCGCGACAAAGGCTGGGTGCCGAGCAGCGGCCTCGCGCTGCGCGAGGTACTGCGTACGCCGAACGGGATCGTGTTCGAATTCGTCGGCGATCATGCGGCGCTGCGTGAGGAGCTCGCGTACGAGTCGTACTACATGCAGCACTGCCTCGGCCAGTTCGCCGATCGCCGACGGCTGCGCGGCGGCTACGGCGAGCAGTACGCGCAAGCCGCGCGGGACGGCCGGCTGCGCCTGTTCACGCTGCGCGGCGCGGGCAACCAGCCGCATGTGACGATCAGTCTGCAAGCCACCGGCGACGGCCTGCGCATCGACCAGATCAAGGGCAAGCAGAATCGCCATCCGGTGCGCCGCTATGCCGACGACGTCCGCCAGTTCCTGCGCGCGCTCGCGCCGCGCGGCGAGCGTCACCCCGATTGCGAGGGCATGGGCCTCGTGTTCGAGCCGGATGCACCGGGCGCGGCCACCGGCGCCTGGACCTTCGTCACCGACGTGCGCTCGCCCGACCATCTGCTGAGCGTGATGAGCGCCAACTTCCACCTGATCGAGCATTTCGAGCAGCCGCCGGCCGTGCTGCAATGGCTGCTGTTGCGCAACGCACCCTATGCGCTCGGCCAGTTGCGGCAGATCGATCCGGCCGTCGCGGCGGCCGCGCGCCATGCGTTGCCGGCCGATGTGCTGCCCGCCGCGCGCACGCCCGACGCACCGCCGGCCACGGCCGCATTCGAGATCGAAGGCATCGCGATCGATCCCGCGCTGTGCGCGACATTCGCGTTGCCCGCGCCGGCGGACGGGAGCCCGTCATGCTGAAACTGCTGCTTGGCGCGGCCGTGCTATGGCTCGTGTGGTACGTATGGCGCTCGTTCCGGGTCGCCGCGCGGCTGGTGCGCGAAGTCGACGCCGACCAGGCCGCGGGCGCCGACGGCGCGGTGCCGGTGCGGCAAACCACGGCCGTCAGGCTCGCGCATGCGCGGGCCGAGCAGGCGCCGCCGAACCGCCGCCGCTGGGCGCTCGCGCTGGCCGACATCCTGCTGATCCGCAACGGGCTGCGCTGCGATTGCGACGACCTCGTCTATACGCTGCCGGACTCGCAGCGCGAACAGCTCGCGCGCCAGCTGCGGCGCGAACTCGACCTGCCGGCCGACCTGCCCGAGTGGCAAATCGTGCAGCGCGTGCCGTCGATCCTCGCGGGCTGGATTCGCGGCGTCGGTCGCTCGCACGACGGCTTCTACGAGCAACTCGCCGCGCTCGGGCGCGTGCGCGACGCACTCGCGTTCGACTGCGCGCGCACCGCGTTTCTCGTGCGCTGCATCGCGCTGCTCGGCTGGGCGTCCGAACAGCACGCGTGGGTCGTGCTGCTGCTCAATGCGCAGCGCGCGCAGGACAGCTTCGACAGCTGGGAAGATTTCGGGCTCGCGTATGCGCGGGCGCGCCAGCAGTGGCTGCGCGGCAGCGGCCAGGACGGCCCCGCGTCGTCGCGCGCCACGCAGGAAGTGCGCGAGTACCTGCGCAATCCGTCCGGAAACTGGCTTGCGCTGCCGTGGAAGCGCTACCGCATCTTCGATCCCCAACCCGTTTCGTCATGACCGCCGATACCGACATGTCCTCCGCTTCCGCCGACCTGATTCCGCCCGCGCCATCCCGCTGGCACATTTGCGACGTCGACGCGCTGCTGCGCGCGGGCGACCATGCCGCGCTCGACGCGCAACTCGATGCCGCGCTCGCCGCCAGCTTCGCCGATCGCACCGCCGAAGCGCGATACGTCGACGCGCTGCCGGCCGACGTGCAGCCGTGCATCGACGCCGGCGCCGAAGGCCTCGCGCGCCTGCGCGTGTGGCAGGCCGCGAACCCGCGCTCCGCGCATGCGTGGCTGTGCGAAGCGCACTACTGGCATCACTGGGCCTACGAATACCGCGGCGGCGGCTGGGCCGAAACGGTGACCGAAGCCGGCTGGATCGGCGCGCATGCGTGCGCGACGCTGACGCTCGTCGCCGCGCTGCGCGCGCTGGTGCTCGCGCCGACGATGTGGAGCGCGCCGATGGTGATCTTCACGAGCGTGTCGTCGTTCGGCGAACCCGAATGGCTCACGCAGCTGGTGCGCGAGCGCCGCTGGCCCGTCACCGAGTTGCACCTGAACGCCGGCGCCGAAGACGAAGCCACGCGCGCCGAACTGCAGCACATGTTCGCGCGTTCGGGACTGAATCCCGACGTGCCGGCCGCCTGCCCCCCGGAATTTCCGGACGCGCTGCCCGGCGCCGTCCAGGGCAAGAAGCTGCGCAAGGAAAAGTGGTACTGGATGGAGGCGACGCTGCACATCCACCCGACGCTGTTCTTCCCGATGCGCACGTTCATCTGGTACATGCAGCCGCGCTGGGGCGGCTCGCACGATCACATCCGCGCATTCGTCGCGTCCGACGCGTGCGCGCACCTCGATGCGGTCGAGAAGGACCGGCTGCTGCACGAGATCTGGCGCGACGACTACGCCGGCAACACGCTCGATGCGGATGACGACGAAGACGATGCGCGCCGCGCGATGACCGCGACGCTCGCGCGTGCGCAGGCCGCGCTGCATCCGTACCACCGCTGGGAGACGCTGCACTGGCTCGCGTACAGCCATTTCAAGCGCAGCGAGTACGAACAGGCCTACGCGCGGCTGCAGGAAGCCGAACGCAACGAGCCGATCGACGACAACCGCGCCATGGCGATGGGTTTGCGGCTGGCGCTCGGCCTCGATCCACAGGGCGACTGGCTGCCCCGCGCGATCGAACGTGCATCGGACGCACGCGCCTGCACGTCGGCGATGATCCTGCGCGGCTATGCCCATCGCACCGGCACGTTCGGCTTCGCCCAGGACGACGCGCGCGGCGACGCCTGGCTCGAAGCCGCGCGCGAGAACGAGCCCGGCTCGCTCGCATGGAACCAGATCGCCACCGCGTTCGAGTATGAAAACCGGCACCCCGCCGATGCCCTCGCCATCTGCCAGCTCGGCTACGAGGCCGGCGGCGATTCGTGCGACTACCTGCTCGGCTGCTTCTACAAGGAAGGCATGCATGTCGAGGCCGACCCGTACCGCGCCGCCCACTACTTCCGCGAATCGATGGAGGCCGGCGGCAACATGGCAGCGTACCGGCTCGGCTACACGTACCATCACATCGGGCAGACCAGCACGGACCGTGCCGAACGCGTGCGCATGCAGACCGAGGCCGTCGAGGCCGCGCGCAAGGCGCACGAGATGGGGCATACGGACGGCCTCGAGTGCATGCTGATGTTCATCGGCGACATCGAGGACTATCCGTCGCGCCATCGCTACGTCGACGAACTGCGCCGACATGCCGAAGGCGGTCACCCGGCCGCGATGGCCGCGCTGTCGTTCTTCCTTGCCGACATCAACGACAAGTCGCTGTACGACTATCGCGAAAGCGTGCGATGGATCATGGGCGCGCAGGCCATCGCACCGGACGACGAATACGTGCTGAACATCACGCGTGTCAGCCACGAAGACGGCATGCTCGGGAAGCTGCGCTACAAGCTGCAGCGCAAGCAGATCAAGGCGCACGAGATTCCGGGCGCCGACAACGCGATGGTCTGAACCCGCACCGACGCACGCGCCCGCTCGCCGGCGGGCCGTGCGTGCATCATCCCGGCAGCCGGGCGAGAAACGCCAGCATCGCCGCGTTGAACCGCGCGGGCCGCTGCAGCGGTGCGAAATGACTCACGCCGGGCAGGATCGTCAACGTCGCGCCGGGGATCGTGCGCGCGAGGTACGCCGCATGCTCGGGCCGGATGAATTCGTCGTGCTCGCCCTGCACGATCGCGACCGGCACGGCGATCGCCGCGAGATCCTGCGCGGTGTAATTCGGTTGCGTGCGCATCATTTCGCTGACGGCCGCGACGAACGCGTCGAACTGCTCCGGTGTCGCGGACAGTTGCGCATAGTCCTTGCGATGCCGCGCGAAACAGCGGTCGATCAGCGGGCTCGACGCCATCTCCTTCGTGCCGCCCGGATCCATGTTGCAGGCGAAGAAGAACACGCCGGCCGCGCGTTCCGGTGCGCGCGCGGCCAGCACGAGTGCGATGCATGCGCCGTCACTCCAGCCGACGAAGCGCGCACGATCGACCTGCAGCGCGTCGAGGACGGCCAGCACGTCCGATGCCATGCGTTCGTAGGAGTAAGGGCGGTCGTCGCGCGTGCTGCGGCCGTGGCCGCGGCTGTCGATCACGATCGCGCGGTAGCCGGCCGCGAGCAGTGCCGGCACCTGGTTGCCCCAGTTGCCGCCGTGGCCGAGGCCGCCGTGCAGCAGCACGACCGCCGGCCCCCGGCCGAACGACGCGTGCCAGATGCGCGCGCCGTCGTGGTCGAGCCACCCTTCGGCGTCGGCTGCCGGCAGCGGCGTGCCGCCGTGCGCATCGAAGCGAACGAGTTCGTCGTCGTCGAGTTCCGCATTCATCGTTCAGCCATCCTCGAGAAGGAGACGAGCTTGCGATTGTAATGCGGGCGGCCGACGCCGCCGTGGCCGCTCAGACCTGCGTCGACACCAGGCCGCCCGACGGCGAGCCGCCGGATTTCTCGAGTGCCGCGGCGAGTTGCGAGATCGCCGTCGCCAGCGCGGCCGAAATCGCGCTGGCTTCCGCGCTCAGCGACTGCTGTTCGACGGCCGCGGCCGGGTCGTCCTTCGCGCGCTGGGCGGCGGTAGCCATCTGCCGCTCCAGCGTCGCGAGCTGCTTCTGCAGCCGCTCGATCAGCGCCTTCAACTGGGCAACTGCCGGGTCTTCCGACGATGCGCCCGCCGCACCGGGCGTTTCGCCGGTGGCGCCGGCCGAATCCTTCGTGCCGGAGGTGCTGGAGGTACTTGTCGTACCGGTCGCCCCCGTCGTGCCGTCCGTGCCCGTCGTGCTCGCGGCATTCGTTGCGCCGGTGGGCGACGTCGCGGAGGGCGGATTCGCGGCCGCGCCGCTATCCGCGAGCGGGGATCGGGCGGTCGGGGAGAAATCGATCTGCATCGTGTCGGTCCGTATGTCGATAAACGAAGTGACAGGGCGAAAATCGCCTTCCAGTTCGTTTACGGCATTCGTCACACGAAACTTGAATATCGGGGCCGGGTGGATTGCCGTGCGATGAGCACAATGGAACGGGAAAGGGCCAGATTGGCGGCATGACGGCGCTGGTAAAATCGCCGCTTCGCCGGCTGGCTACGCATGTCGAGCACCTTCCCGTGCTCGACCGCGACGCCGCCGGCTTCGACTCCCGGCCCCCGTTGCGCGCGGCATGCGACATGGGCCGGCGCCGCGATCGCGGCTTCCCGAGTAGCCGTTTCCGTCCGTCCGCATGCGCTCGCCCGCTCGAGCGGCGAACGCCGCGCGGCACACATTCACCTCATCACGCATTCGAGGAACACACGATGGCCCGCATCGGCGCCTTCTGCATCACGACGTGGCTCGCCGCCGCGATTCTCTACTTCGGCCAGCACTCCGTCGCGATGATCGTGCTCAGCGGTGTCGTGGTGTTCGGCGGATTCGATCTGCTGCGTCCGTAAGTGCGCGGCCGTACCGAGTGCCTCTTGTCGCACGCATCCTCGTGCGTGCGTCGCAGGTTCGCCAGTTCCTTCAATCCTTGAAGCGCTGCGACGCTCGCGACGGATGCGCGCAGCGCAGCGCCCCGCGCGTACCCTTGCGTTCATCGCACGCCGCCCTGGTGCTGCATGCGCATCGCGGTTGACGCACCGCCCGCCGTCATCTGCGTGTAGTCCGCATTCGGCCCGGATGGCGGCGTCAGGTTGTCGGCGGCCGCCCATTGCGTCGGCGTGGCGGACAGCGCATAGCTCATCGTGCCGCCATTGGCGATCTTGCCCAGCGGTAGCCACGAGCCCGCGTAGTCCGTGCCGTTGACCTTCAGCGACTGGATGTACGGGAACGCGGCATGGCCGGTATCGTCGGCCGCGACCTGCTTGTCGCTTTCGAGTCGCAGCGTCTTGCCGTTGCCGAGCCAGACCGTGATCCCGCTGAACTGCGGCGTCGACAGCGCAAGACCGGCTTCCGACGGAATCACCGGGAACATGCCGAGCGTCGCCCACACGTACCAGCTCGACGTCGCGCCCATGTCGTCGTTGCCCGGCAGGCCGTCGCGGCCGGTGCCGAACGTCTGCGCCATGATGATCGGCAGGATGTACTGCGCCCCGCTCGGTTGCCCGGCCCAGTTGTAGCCCCACGGCGACTGGAACGACGGTTCGTTGCCGATATAGAGGCCGTTCGACGATTCGCCACCGTTCAGGCTGCCGGCGGTCGGCACGGTCGAATACGGCGTCGTGATCGAGAACAGCTTGTTCAGCCGCGCGACGGCCGCCTGCTTGCCGCCGATCGCGTCGATCAGCGCGGACCAGTCCTGCGCGAAGGTCCAGAAGTAGTTCGGCTCCGTCGATTCATGGAACGCGCCCTGCACGAGCGTGCCCAGCGTGCCGGGCGCCGCCCCGGCCGGCGGCGCGTTGCGCGCGGCGATCACCTTGTTCGGGTAGTCGAAGATGTTGCGCCACCACGACGCACGCGTATACAGCGTGCCGATGTTGTCCGCCGTCACGCCGACCGACGGCGCGTTCAGCACGCCGGCAGGCAGCGCCTGCAGGAACGCGGCCGCGGAGCGGTCGCTCAGCACGCGCTCGATGGTCGCGGACGACGAATGGCCGTCGTCGCTCTGCGACAGGTAATGGGCCGTCAGGAAGTTGGCGAGCCCGGGCGCACTCGCGCGGTCGTTGCACGCGCTCGACGGATCGAACACCGACTGCTTCGTCAGCCGTGCGGCCGACACCAGGTCGAAGTCGGTCGCGCCGAACTTGTAGGAACCGGCAATCACGTTCAGTGCGTTGTCGCCCGCCATCGGCGTCGAATCGTCGCTGCCGTCGACCCAGTGCGGGAACGCGCCGCATTGCAGCCCGTCGACGACGAGCGACTGCATCATGTCGCTCGCTTCCCGCGGGGCAAGCAATGCCAGCAGTTGCGCCTGCGACCGGTACGTATCCCACAGCGAGAAGCCCGTGTAGTGATTGGCGCCGCCGCCTTGCGAGCCGTCGGGACGTTTGTACGCGTAGTCCTTCACGTTCGCGGTGGCACGCTGCGGGACGGTGCCGGTCCGGTCGACCGAGGTCGGATAGCTGCCGTTCGCGTTCCTCGGCTGACGCATGCTGCGGAACTCGCCATTCGTGTCGCTATAGAGCGTCGGCGCGCTGAATACGTGATACAGCGCCGTATAGAACTTCGTGAGGTTCGCCTTCTGCGTGGCGTTCAGCGCAGCCGGGTCCTTCGCCTGATCGATCTGGATCGTATTGAGCCGGTCGTTCCACGCCGCCGATGCCTTCGCACGCGCATCGTCGAACGCGAGTTTTTCACCCTCGGCCGCGAGGTTGGCCTGTGCGTTCGACACGCTGACGGACGAGATGCCGACCTTCACGGTGACGGTCCTGTCGTCATCGGTCAGGTCGAACTGCAGCGTCGCGGCGCCGTTGCTCGCGGTATTCACCGACGACGTACCGGTTTGCTTGCGCAGCGGCTTGTCGAAGGTCGCATAGAAGTACACCGGAGCGTTCCAGATTGTGCCGTACGGCGTGCAGAACGCCGGCGCGACCGCCTGCCCGCTCATCGACTTGCCGTCGCCGGCGATCGCAAGCGCCACGTTGTTCGCGGTGATGCTCGTGCTGCCCGAATCGCTATTGCCGTTCAGCTTCGCATCGACCGAGAAGAAACCCTTGTCCTTGTCCGTGTACGTAAAGCGCGCGAGGCCGGCGCGCGCGGTCGCGCTCAGCTCCGTCGTGATGCCACTCGCGAGGCGTACCTTGTAGTAGCCCGGTTGAGCCACTTCGTCCGAATAGCTGTATGCGATACCGGTCGGCCTGCCGCCCGGTGCGATGGCGTTCGCCCCGTCGGTGGGCAGCATCGCGACCGCGCCCTGCCCCGGACAGCCGACGCCGCTCAGGTGCGTGACGCTGAAGAAGTCGATCGTGCCGCCCGACCCACCCGACGACAGGTAGCCGCCCGAGCCGTTGAAGTTGTAGCGCGGTGTGTTCGGACCGAAATCCACCATTCCGAACGGCACGGTGGCGCCCGGGTTCACGTTGCCCCCGTAGCCGGAGTCATTGTTGACCTGCGTGCCGATCAGCGGGTTGACGAACTGCGTCAGCTGCATGTTGGTGCGCGCGGGCGTGGACGGTTGGCCGGGTTGTGATGGCTGCCCGGGCTGCGATGGCCCCGATGTCGATGGCCCGTCCGTGCCGCCATTACCGGCGGTGCCGCCGCTGCCGGCGATCGACGGGCTGTTCACGTCATCGCCGCCACACGCGGCGAGCGCCGCACCCGTCAGCGCAGCGACGATCAAGAGTCGTGTATTTTTCATTTTTCGTTTAGCACCGTTAATTAAACGAGTCGTCCTGCGTCGACGATGTTCCGGCGGGGCGTCAGGCTTGCCGCCTTGCGCGGCGCGACGCCGGCTGGTCTCCCATCGGCGTCGCACGGACTCCCGCTTGCGAATATCCGGCGCGCTATCGCGCGGCCCGCGATTTACCTCGGACCATCGGCGCCGTTCCCGCGGACCTACAGTGCCGCAACGACTGTTTATTCACCACAAGAAGTTTCCCGAATTTTCAGTTTGTTTAACTAAACAAATGGGAGTTAAGTGGCTTTGGGTACAAATTGCCGAGGCTTGTTACGTTGCAACCAGACTGGAGAGGGGGGCTCGACGGGCACCCGAAGAAACCGGGTGCCGTTTTCACTCAGGGATACGAACGAATGGATGAAGCGTGCGACGACGCGTCAGCGCGGCAACGTCCTCAACGAAGACGGCCCGCCCGTCAGCGCGATCCGCTTGCCCGTATCGCGCAGCTTGCCGCCTTCGACCGCATACAGCGCAAGCTGCCGTTCGACGTTGAATTGCACGATCACGTGCCGGCTGTCCGCGGTAAACACGATGCCCTGCGCGGCTTCGCCGCCCGGCACCTCGTTCACCTTCACGGCCCGCCCGTCGCGGATCTCGAACAGCAGCACCTTGCCGAGCTTGTGGCGGCCCGGGTTGTCGGCCGTCAGGTTCGAGCCGTCCATCGCCTGCACGGCGATCCACTTGCCGTTCGGCGAAATCGCGACGCCTTCCGGCAGCGACGGCACCGTCAGGTACTGAACCGTGCGGAACGGCACGCGCGACACGTCGATCAGCGCGACCGAATCGGCGTCGCCCGCCAGCGTGCCGGTGTAACCCGGCAGCCCGGCGAGCCCGACGTTGCTGACGACGGCCCAGCGGTTGTCGCTCGACACGTCGATCGTGTAAGGCGCGACGCCCGTGCTCAGGCGCGTGCCGCTGTCGGTCACCTTGCCGTCGTCGACGTTCAGCACCGCGATGCCCTGCTCGTCGCGCAGCGACACGAGCGCATGCTTGCCGTCGTGCGTGAAGCTGATCCCGGCCAGCCGCTTCTTGCCGATTTTCAGGTTGCCGTCGAGCGTCACCTGCGTGCCGTCGATGTGCAGGATCGACACGCTGCCGTCGACGTTGGCGACAAGCGCAAGCCGGCCCGAGCGATCGATCGCGATCCCTTGCGGATGCGTGCCGAGCTCGATGCGCGTGATCGCGGGCGGTGCGCTGTCGAGATTCACGACTTGCAGAAACGTGTCGAATACGAGCTGCTTCGCGGCCGTGTCATAGCGCGTCGGCGCGCCGACCAGCGCAAGCTTCGCGTCGGGCGTGATCGCGACGGCCTGCGGCGGCCCCTGGATGCCGTTCTCGACGTCGACCTGCAGCGCGACCTTCGGCGGGAAGGTGCTCGCATCGAGCAGCGTCAGCGTGTCGGCGGGCGGGGAAGGCAAATAGGTGTCGCGGCCCTCGACGCGCTGGTACTTGCCGTCGTTGCCGGACACGATCCAGTCGGCGGCGTGCACGGTAACGGCCGTCGTGGCGAGGGTCAGCGCGGCGAGCAGGCGCGCGCTGCGCAGGCGGAAAGGATTCGAATGCATGGCGGTCGGTTCTCCGGATCGGTTGCGGACGCAATGGATTGCCCGACCCTGCTGCTCGACGGGCCGGCGCCATCGCATGATGCCCGAAAGCGGGCCGACCCGGCGTCTCGTGCCCGGTTCGGTTCCGTCAATCCGTGCGTCGCGTGCCCGATGACCACTCGACGATGTCGTCGAGCGGATACACCGGCCGCGCGAGCCGTTCGTAGCGGAACAGCCCGTAGTCCGAGCCCGTCACGCCGCGGCTGTCGCATTCGACCAGCGCGGACGAAATCGGCACGAACACCGGCCGGCAATACATCCGCGACTTCAGCAGCAGGAAGCGCGCACGGCGCGGATCGACGCCCACGCTCTCGAACACGCCGAGATCCCACGGCTCCTGCGTGCGCTCGGTGACGACCAGCGTGGCCGTGCCGATGTTGAGCACGGCCGCGCGGCCCATGTACGCACGCTGCCCGGTATACGTCGGCCCGGTGATCACGTATTCGCCGTCGGTGATCGCGCGCACGATGCCCGTCGCGCGAAACGGTTCGCGCCGCACGCCGCCATGCGACGGCAACCGGTTGCCGACCGGCACCGTGACGGTGGCGCCGACGCCCGCGTCGATCAGCGCCGCGACCGCCTCGGGGTCGCACAACGGTCCGCTGACGATCCCGTCGAGCCCGTGCGCGAGCGCGACTTCGAGCAGGTCCATCGTGTCGCACGGGCCGCCCGACATGCAGTTGTCGCCGTGATCGAGCATCAGCACGGGGCGGTCCGCGCCCTGTGCGAGTGCCGCGGCCTGCGCAACCGATTCGGCGAGCGGCGCGCTGCGATAGACGAATTCGTCGCGCGCGTCCCAGATCTGCCGCGCGATGCGCTCGGCCACTGCGTCGGCGGCGGCGCGGTCGCCATCGGCCACCACGACCACACTGATGCACGGTGCAGGAATATCCGCGAGCGAGAAGCCGGGCAGGATCGACACCGCGAGCATCCCGTCGGCCTCGGCCGCGCGCGCGGCCTCCACCGCGCGCCGCATCGCGCCTTCCGCGCTCGCGCTACGCAGCGTCGACGTCATCAGCGGCGGCTGCCGCCACGCGAGCACGGGCCGCGCGCGGCCGTACAGTCGGTCGAGCAGCAGCCGCGCCGCGTGCTCGCCCGTCTCGTACATGTCGACGTGCGGATAAGTCTTGAAGCTGACGAGCACGTCCGCGTTGTCGATCATCTTCTGCGTGACGTTCGCGTGCAGGTCAAGCGCGACCGCGATCGGCGCGTCGGGCAGCGCCGCGCGCACGCGCGCGAGCAGGTCGCCCTCGCCGTCCGCGCTCTGCTCGGCAACCATCGCGCCGTGCAGGTCGAGCATCACCGCGTCGCAGCCCGGCGCCGCGGCGACGATCGCATCGCAGATCGCCGCATACGCGTCGGCCGCGACCGGCCCGCTCGGGTTCGCGGCCGCCGACACGGGCGTCACGATGTCCGCGCCCGCGCGTTCGGCCGCGTCGATGAACGCCGCCGTCGCGGTACGCATCCCGCGATTCGCGCGATACGCGTCGTCGCCCCAGTCGGGGCCGTTGCGGCCGAACGCGGCGAGCGGCGTCGGCACCGGCGAGAACGTGTTGGTCTCGTGGTTCATCCGGGCGATCAGGATCTTCATCGCGCAGCGCCCTCCGCGATGCCGGCCGCGCCGAGCATCGCATGCAGCAGCACGTTGCAGCCGGCTTCCAGATGCGCCGGATCGGCGTCCTCGATCTCGTTATGGCTGATGCCGTCCTTGCACGGCACGAAGATCATCGCGGTCGGCGCGATGCGCGCGAGATACACCGCGTCGTGGCCCGCGCCGCTGATCACGTTCATCGACGACAGCCCGAGCGCGTGCGCGCCGGCGCGGACCTGCTCGACCAGCGCCGGATCGAACGGCTGCGGCGGAAAGTACACGACCGGCTCGATGTCGATCCGCATCCCGGCCGTCGCGCCGTGGTCGGCGCATGCCGCACGCAATTCCGCATCCATCGCCGTCAGCGTCGCATCGTCGGCCGCGCGCAGGTCGACGGTCAACGTCACGCGGCCGGGAATCACGTTGCGCGAATTCGGGTGCACGTCGACCCAGCCGACCGTGCCACGCCCGTGCGGCGGATGCGCACGCGCGATCTCGTTCACCTTGCGCACGAGATCGGCCGCGACCAGCAGCGCGTCGCGCCGCAGTTCCATCGGCGTCGGGCCCGCATGCGCCTCCATCCCGTGGACGGTCACGTCGTACCAGCGCTGTCCGAGCGCCCCCTCGACCACGCCGATCGTCATGTCATGCGCTTCCAGCACCGGCCCCTGCTCGATATGCGCTTCGAAATACGCGCCGACCGGATGCGCACCGTGCCCGTCGTCGGCACTGCCTGCATAGCCGATCGCGGCCAGCGCATCGCGCACCGACACGCCGTCGCGGTCGCATTGCGCGAGCGCATGGTCGAGCGTGAACGCGCCCGCGAACACGCCGGAACCCATCATCACCGGCACGAAGCGCGACCCTTCCTCGTTGGTCCAGACGGCCACCTCGAGCGGCGCGCGCGTGCGAACCCCGGCGTCGTCGAGCGTACGCAGCACCTCGAGGCCGGCCAGCACGCCGTAGTTGCCGTCGAACTTGCCGCCAGTGGGCTGCGTGTCGATATGGCTGCCCGTCGTCACGGGCGGCAGGTCGTCCCGTTCGCCCGCGCGCCGCGCAAAGATATTGCCGATCGCATCGACGCGCACCGTGCAGCCGATGTCCTTCGCCCATGCGACGAACAGGTCGCGCGCGTCGCGATCGAGTTCGGTGAGCGCGAGGCGGCACACGCCGCCCTTGTCGGTCGCGCCGATCCGCGCGAGCCGCATCAGGCTGTCCCACAGCCGCGCGCCATCGACGCGCAAGCCGGACGCCGCGACGCCCGGAGTCAAATCCTGTACTTGCATCGTTGCCATTCCTCGCATTGAAAGGGCACGGCGCTCATGCCACACCGACACCCAGGTAGCGGTCCTTCACGTCATGATCGGCCGCGAACGCCGCGTTGCTGCCTTCGTAGACGATCACGCCCTGTTCGATCACGAAGTGGCGGTCCGCGAGCTGCGTGCACACTTCGAGGTTCTGCTCGACGAGCAGGATCGCGACGCCGGCCGCCTTGATCCGCTTCAACTGCTCGACGATCTCCTCGACGATCACCGGCGCGAGCCCCTCGACCGGCTCATCGAGCATCAGCAGCCGCGGATGATTCATCAGCGCGCGGCCGATCGCGAGCATCTGCTGCTCGCCGCCCGACAACTGCGCACCGCCGTTGCGGCGGCGCTCCTTCAGGCGCGGAAAGATCCGGTAGATATCGTCGAGCTGCCACGGCGAATCGCGGCGCGCGCCGAGCCGCAGGTTTTCCTCGACCGACAGCAGCCGGAAAATCCCGCGATGCTCGGGCACGAAGCACAGTCCGCCCGCGGCGATCCGGTGCGCCGGCTGCCCGGCCACCGGCCGGCCCGCGAACGTCACCGTGCCGCCGGTCGGCGCGACGACGCCCGCGATCGTCTTCAGCGTCGTCGATTTGCCCGCGCCGTTGCGGCCGAGCAGCGTCACCGTCTCGCCTTCGTTCACGTTCAGCGAAATGCCTTGCAGCACGTGGCTCTTGCCGTAGCACGCGTGCACCTCCTTCACGTCGAGCATCATGCGCGGCCTCCGGTGATCATGTTGCCGAGATACGCGCTGCGCACGCGCGCGTCGCCGCGGATCGCATCGGGTTTGCCTTCGACCAGCACGCGCCCCTGCTGCATCACCGTGATCGTGTCCGAGATATCCATCACGATGCCCATGTTGTGCTCGATCAGCACGACCGTGTAGTCGTCGCGCAGGCCGCGGATCAGCGCCTTCATGTCGTCGAGATCGTCGATGCCCATGCCCGACGTCGGCTCGTCGAGGAAGATCGCGCGCGGCCGCGCCGCCAGCGCCATGCCGACCTCGAGCCGGCGCTGCTGGCCATGCGACAGCACGCCGGCCGCCGTGTCGGCGAAGCGCTGCAGGCCGAGCCGCTCGAGGACGTCGTCGACGATGCCGTCATGGGCGAGCGCGCCGCGCGGCGGCGTCCACGGATTCAGCGCCCGCCGCGATTCGACGCCCTGTGCGGCGACGCGCAGGTTCTCGCGCACGCTCAGGTTCGGAAACAGGCTCGTGACCTGGAACGAGCGTGCGATGCCGCGCCGCACGCGCTTGTAATCGGGTTCGTGCGACACGTCGTGGCTGTCGAACAGGATCGAGCCCGACGTGATCGGCAGCGTGCCCGTCAGCGTATGGAACAGCGTCGTCTTGCCCGCGCCGTTCGGGCCGATCACCGAATGCACGGTGCGCGGCATGATGCGCAGATCGACGCCGCCCAGCGCGGTGAACTTGCCGTAACGCTTGACGATGCCGCGTGCTTCGAGAATCGCTTCGCTCATTGCCGCTCCTTGACCGTGACCGCCGTGCGATCGCCACGCCGCAGCGACGCCACGATGCGTTCGCCCAGCCCCCACAACCCGCGCTGCATGAACAAGCTGACCGCGATCAGCACGAGGCCGAGCAGCAGCAGCCAGCGCGGCCACAGCGTCGACAGCCAGTCCGCGAACAGCACGTAGAACGCCGCGCCGAGCACCGACGCGAACAGGTTGCCCGTGCCGCCGATCACCGTCATCACGAGGATCATTTCACTCGTGTGATAGTCGATGTTCGACAGCGGCGCGATGCCCGTCATCAGCGCGTGCAGCGCGCCCGCCAGGCCCGTGACCGCGCCCGAGATCACGAACGCCGCGAGCTTGAAGCGTTTCACGTCGTAGCCGGCCGCCGCCGCGCGCGCCTCGTTGTCGCGAATCGCGAGCAGCGTGCGGCCGAACACCGAGCGCGACACGCGCAGCAGCAGCCAGAACACCGCGACGAACAACACCGCGACGAAGCCGTAGTAACGCCACGGCGAATCCAGCGCGACGAGCGGATGCCCGAACGCGGCGAGCGCGGGGCGCGGGATGTCGAGCAGCCCGTTGTCGCCGCCCGTCACATCCGGCGTCGTATACGCGAGGAAGTAGAACAACTGCCCGAACGCGAGCGTCAGCATCACGAAGTAAGTGCCGCGCTGCCGGATCGAGAACCAGCCGACGAGTGCGGCCGCGACGGCGCCGAGCACCGCCGCCGCCAGCAGCGCGACGCTCACCGATGCGACACCGCGCGTCAGCACCAGCCCCGCCGCGTAGCTGCCGAGCCCGAAGAAGATGCCCTGCCCGAACGACAGCAGGCCCGTGTACCCGAGCAGCAGATTGCAGCCGAGCGCGGCGAGCGCGAACACCAGCACTTCGGTCGCGAGCGAGCCCGAACTCAACACGAGCGGCAACACGCACGCGGCGACCACCGCGAGCCAGCCTTCCGGCCGCTGCAGCAGGCCGCGCCACGGCCGCGGGCGTTGCGACGCCGCCGCGCCGCGCGTCAGCGGTTTCGACGAATCGATCATGCGGCCCTCCCCAGCAAACCGTTCGGACGCAGCAGCAGTACGGCCGCCATTGCGACGTAGATCATCAATCGCGCGCCTTCCGGCCACAGCGTGCTCATCAGGCTCTGCACGATGCCGACCAGCAGCCCGCCGACCAGCGCACCGAGAAAATTCCCCATCCCGCCGACGACGACCACGACGAACGCGACGCCGAGCGCCTCGATCCCCATGAACGGATCGACGCCGCGGATCGGTGCGGCGAGCACGCCGGCCAGCGCGGCCGTCGCCGCGCCGAGCGCGAACACGAGGCTGAACACGCGCGTCACGTTGATGCCGAGCAGCGACACCATCTCCGTCGACTCGCTGCCCGCGCGCACCGTACTGCCGAGCCGGGTACCTTCGAGTACCCACCACAGCAACGCGGCGAGCACGGCCGTGAAGCCGATCACGAACAGCCGGTATTTCGGGTAGACGAAGCCGCCCCAGATCACGACGCCGTTCAGCGCATCGGGCGGCGGCACGTTGTCGCCGAGCGGGCCCCACGCGAGGATCGCGCACTCCTGCAGCACGAGCGCGAGGCCGACCGTCGCGAGGATGTGGAATTCGTGCTGCTGCGCGTACACGTGGCGCAGCACCAGCTTCTCGACGATCCATGCGAACGCGCCGACGACGAGCGGCACGACCGCGAGCGCGACCCAGAAATTCGCCGACCATTGCAGCGCCTGGTAGCAAAGATACGCGCCGAGCAGATAGAACGCGCCGTGAGCGAAATTCACGAAGCGCAGCAGGCCGAACACGATCGACAGGCCGACGGCGAGCAGGAAATACAGCATGCCCACGCCGATGCCGTTGACGATCTGCAGCAGATAGACGTTCATGGCTTCCGTGTCGGAGAGGAAGGTACCGGACGCCCGCGGCGCGCGTGGCGCCGCGAACGCATGCACGGCGTCACGCGAGCTTGCAGCCCGTCTTGTCGAGCGGCAGGAACGACTGGCCGGAGCTGACGATGTCGGCATAGTCGTCCGCGTTCTTCATCCGGCTCTTCGGCTTGCCCTTCAGCAGGTAGTAGTTCTTCAGCACCTGGTGGTCGCCCTTGCGGATTTCCTCCGGACCCGTGAGCCCGTCGTACTTCATCCCTTCCATCGCCGCGACGACCTTCTTCGGATCGGCGCTGCCGGCCTTCACCATCGCGTCGATCAGGATCTTCGAGCAGATGTACGAGCCCGCGAGGCTGTAGTTCGGGTTCGCCTTGAACGCGGCGTTCGCGCGCTTCACGAGATCGCGGTTCAGCGGCGAATCGATGCCGTGCCAGTATTGCGCGCCGAAATACACGCCGTCGCAGATGTCCGGCCCGAGCGCCTCGAACTGCTCGAGGCCCGATGCCCACGCGAGCAGGATCGTGCAGTTGCGCTTCATCCCGAAGCTGACGGCCTGGCGCAGCGTGTCCGACGATTGCGAGCCGAAGTTCAGGATCAGCAGCACGTCCGGCTGCGCGGCGGCCGCGTTCGTCAGGTAGCCGCTGAACTCCTTTTCGGCGAGCGAGTGATAGCTGTTGCCGACGTGCTCGATGCCCTTCTCCTTGAAGACCGCCTTCGCGGCCGACAGCAGGCCATCGCCGAACACGTATTGCGGCGTGATCGTGTACCAGCGCTTCGCCTTCGGCAGCATCTGGATCAACGGGCGCACCGTCTGCTCGATCGCGCCGAAGGTCGGCACGGACCAACGGAACGTCGCCGCGTTGCAGTCCTTGCCGGTGATCTCGTCCGCGCCGGCCGTCGTGATGAACACGCCGTCCGCCTTCTGGACTTCCTTGCCCATCGCCAGCGATTCGGACGACAGGATGCCGCCCGCGAAGAAACGCACGCCCTTCTGCTGCGCGATCTCCTGCACGCGCCGCACGGCCGTCGCGGGCTTGCCCTCGGTGTCGAGCGCCGTATAGGCGAGCGGCGCGCCGAGCACCTTGCCGTACTGCTTGACGGCGAGCTGCATGCCGAGATCGGCGTACTTGCCGTTGGCGGCGAACGGGCCGGACATCGGCACCGGGCAGGCAAGCTGGATGGGCGCGCCCTGCGCGAACGCGACCCGGGACGACATGCTGCCGAGCGCGCCCGGCACGGCCGACAGCGCGGCCAGTTTCAACAGTTCTCGGCGATTCAAGTTGACGCTCCTCATGAGGGGGACACACGCGATACGACCGACTGCCAAACCGTGCCCACGCCACTCTTCGATGCGCGCCGCCGGTTGATCCTATTTATCATGATAAATAGGATCAACCTGATGCTAGAGTTGATCAAAATTGGTGTCAATCAGGCAAAATTCCGTACCCGCGCCGGGACCGATCGTCGACGATGACGCAGGCGCGCGGTCAGACAAAGGAGTCGTGAAGATGGTCATGGACCGAGCCAGGGCGGGCCTCGCGGTCGAAATCAAGCAGCCGAAGCGGGCCGACCTCGTCGCCGAGGAGATCAAGCGGCTGATCACCGAGAAGGACCTGAAGCCGGGCGACCGCCTGCCGCGCGAGGCCGAGCTGCAGCAGCTCTATGCGGTGAGCAAGAGCACGATCCGGGAGGCGCTGAAATCGCTCGAGGTGCAGGGGCTCATCAAGGTCACGACGGGGCCGTCGGGCGGCGGGATGGTCGTCGAGGTGCCGCTCGACCGCACGCTTCAGCTGCTGCAGAACTACCTGTTCTTCAAGGACGTGACGATCGACGACATCTATACGGTGCGCAAGCTGCTCGAACCCGAGCTCGCTGCCGGCGCCGTGCCGCACCTGACCGAGCGCGACTTCGCGGCGCTGGAATCCAACATCGCGTGCTGCGACGGCGGGTCGGGCGTGCACGACCGCGGCCACATGCTGCGTCAGCGGCAGGAGGACACGACGTTCCACGACATCCTCGCGGCCGCGAATCCGAATCCGTTCCTGCGCTTCAGCTGCGAACTGATCAACGAGATGATCCGGCAATTGATCGAGTTCCGGAACGATACGCCGCTCGCCGAGCACAAGCGCTTCGGCGAGGCGAACGTGTCGATCCACAAGGCGATCCTGCAGGCCGCGCGCGAGCGCGATGTCGAACGCGTCCGTGCGCTGATGGTCGAGCACATGACCGAAGCGCCCAAGCATGTGAAGCGGATGAAAGGCAAGCTGCGCGGGCGGCTGATCCTCGATTCCGAGATCCGCCGGCGGGCCGCCGCCGCACCCGTTGCGGAGTCCGGTACGGCCGCGGCGGACCCGGAAGAGCGCTGAGCGGCAGCACGTGCGGCGTGGCGTCGAGGGCTGCAAGGGCCGACCGCTTCGCGGCGGCCCGAGGGTTTCTCCTGCGCCAGGTGCCGCGATGTGCCGGGCCGTTGCCGTTGCCGTTGCCGTTGCCGCTGCCGCTGCCGCTGAGCGCCGCGCCGGCGCCGGCGCCGGCACCGGCATCGGCACCGACATCGGCGGGAATGCACTCGCCGTGCGGTTCGCGCGCGCGATCAGATCGTCATCGCGCGCCGCCTTCCGTGTACCCGGTCGTCCCCTTCGTTTCCAGATACTCGACGAGGCCGAACTCCGCGTATTCGCGCCCGTTGCCCGAGCGCTTGTAGCCGCCGAACGGCGCGGCCGGGTTCCACGCCGGGTAGTTGATGTGAACATTGCCGACGCGCAACCGCGCCGCGATCCGGCGTGCGCGTTCGAGGTCCGTCGACTGCACGTAGGCCGCGAGCCCGTAGACCGAATCGTTCGCGAGCGCGACGGCCTCGTCCTCGGTCCGGTAGGTCATGATCGCCAATACCGGCCCGAAGATTTCCTCGGTTGCGATCGTCATGCCCGGCGTGACGTTCGAAAACACCGTCGGCCGCACGTAGAACCCGTCCGTCAGCCCCTCCGGCCGGCCGGGGCCGCCGGCGACGAGCGTCGCGCCTTCCTCGATCCCGAGCCGGATGAAATGCTGGATGCGATCGAACTGCGTGCGGCTGACCACCGGCCCGATGCCGGTTTCCGTCGATCGTGGATCGCCGACGACGGTGCGTTCCGCTTCCCGGCGCGCCGCCTGCTCGGCCCGCGCCAGGTGATCGACGTGCACGAGCATGCGCGTCGGCGCGTTGCACGACTGGCCGCTGTTGCTGAAGCAGCTACGCGCGCCGCGTATGACGGCATCCTCGATGTCCGCATCGGGCAGGATCAGGTTCGGGCTCTTGCTGCCGAGCTCCTGGTGCACGCGCTTCACGGTATCGGCCGCCGCCTTCGCGACCTCGACGCCCGCGCGCGTCGAACCCGTGAACGACACCATGTCGACCTCCGGATGCCGCGACAGCGCGTCGCCCACTTCATGCCCGCAGCCGTGCACGAGGTTGAACACACCGCGCGGCACGCCCGCTTCGTGCAGGATCTCCGCGAACAGGATCGCGCTGAACGGCGCGATTTCGCTCGGCTTGAGCACCATCGTGCAGCCGGCCGCGAGCGCCGGCGCGACCTTGCACACGATCTGGTTGATCGGCCAGTTCCACGGCGTGATCAGCGCGCACACGCCGATCGGCTCGTGCGATACCAGCAGCGAACCGGTCTGCGTGCTGAAGCGGAACGACTGCAGCGCGCGGATCGTCTGTTCGAGATGCGCGGTGCCGACCGCGGCCTGCATCGCCCGCGCGAACGCGATCGGCGCGCCCATCTCCTGGCTGATCGTCTGCGCGACCTCCTCGTAGCGGCGCTGGTAGATCTCGAGGATGCGCTTCAGCAACGCGACGCGCTCGTCCACCGACCCGCGCGAATACGTGTCGAAGGCCTGCCGCGCCGCGCCGACCGCACGGTCGACATCGGCCGCGCCGCCGATCGCGAGCCGCGCATACGGCCGCGCGGTGGCCGGGTCGATCACGTCGATCGATCGCGCGTCGGCCGGATCGAGCCACTGGCCGTCAATGTAGGACTGTTGTGACGTTCGCATCGAATGCTCCTGAAATGAAGGCTGCCGCTCAGCGCGTCGCCCGTGCATAGGACTCGACGAGGATGTCGCGGATCTGCGCGACGAACCAGACGATCTCGTCGCGCGACATCACGAGCGGCGGCGAGAACTGCAGGATCGGCGTGCCTTCGTGGTCGACGCCCGCGCGGCACAGCAGCCCCGCGTCGAAGATCGCCGGCGCGAGTATCGTCGACACGAACGCCTGCGCGCCGAGGCCCGCCGCCCAGCGGCGCGCGGCCTTGTCGGTCACGAGTTCGAGCGAGTAGTGATAGCCGTCGCCGCGCACGTCGCCGACGCACGGCAGTTCGAGCAGCCCGTCGAGCGTCTGGCGAAACACCGCTTCGTTGTCACGAACGTTCGCGAGCACGCCCTCGCGCTCCATGATCGCGAGGTTCGCGAGCGCGGCCGTGCATGCGACCGGATGGCCGCCGTACGTCGCGCCGTGCAGGAACATCTGCTGCGGCCCGTCGAGCACCGTGTCGACGACCGCGTCGCTCGCGATCACGCCGCCGAGCGGCACGTAGCCCGACGCGATGCCTTTCGCGAACGTGATGATGTCCGGCTTCAGCCCGTAGCGCGCCGACCCGAAATACTCGCCGAGCCGGCCGAACCCGCAGATCACCTCGTCGGCCACGAGCAGCACGCCGTGCCGGTCGCAGATGTCGCGCAGGCCGGCCGCGTAGCCGGCCGGCGGCGTCAGGCTGCCGCCCGCGTTCTGCAGCGGCTCGACGACGATCGCGGCGACCGTGTCCGGCCCCTCCTGCACGATCAGCGATTCGATCTCGTCGAGCAGATGGCGCGTGAACTGCGCTTCCGTCTCGCCCGCAGGGCGCCCGTAGCGCTTCGTGTTGCCCACATGGCGCACGCCCGACATCAGCGGCTCGAAATGCTTGCGGAAGTTCGTCATCCCGTTCAACGCGAGCGCGCCGAACGACGTGCCGTGATACGCGACGCGCCGCGCGATGAACTTGCGCCGCTGCGGCTCGCCGCGCGACTGGTGATACTGGCGCACCAGCTTGATCGCCGACTCGTTCGACTCCGAGCCGCTCGACGTGAAGAACACGCGGTTCAAGCCGTCGGGCGCGAGCGCGGCGAGCTGGTGCGCGAGCCGGATCGCCGGTTCGTGGCCCACGCCCCAGTTGGTCGCGAACGGCAGCCGCGCCATCTGCTCGCGGATCGCATCGCCGATCTCCGCGCCGTGGCTGTAGCCGACCTGCACGCAGTACAACCCGGCGAGCCCGTCGAAATAGCGCTTGCCGTTGCGGTCGACGAGCCAGCAGCCTTCGCCGCGGTCGAACACGGTCAGCGCGTTCTCGCGGTATGCATCGGCATGCGTGAAGTGCATCAGCAGATGGCGCTTGCCGAGCGCCTGCAGGTCCGCAGCGGAATTGACGTCAACAGCGTGCATGGATCACTCCTCCTTCAGGGTTTCAAAACCGGCATCGCGCATGCCGGCCATTCAATTCATCGACAGCGTCGGCGCCGGGCGCGTGAAGCCGCGCGTCAGCCATACGAGCTGGCAGAGCCCGAGCACGAGCCAGCCGATGCCGACATAGAACGTCTGGCGCGACAGCCCCGACCAGAGCCACACGTTCATCGCGAAGCCGATCGCCGGCATCAGGCCGTACGCGATCCAGCCCGCGGCGTGGCGATGCTCGGGCTGGCCCAGATAGCTGCGCATCACGCACAGGTTCACGATCGCGAACGCGACGAGCGCGCCGAAACTGATCATCGTCGACGCAAGATCGAGCGTGATGAACAGCGCGGACAGCGACACGACGCCAACCGCGAGCGTCGCGCGCACCGGCGTGCGCAGCCGCGCATGCAGATGACCGAACACCGATTCGGGCAGCACGCGGTCGCGGCCCATCGCGAACAGCACGCGCGTCACGCTCGCCTGGCCCGCCATCGCACTCGCGAAGCAGCCGGCCACGTACACCGCCACGAAGAACGCCGACAGCGTGCGGCCGCCGACTCGCCGCATCAGGTCGAGGCTCGCCGAATCGAGATCCTTGAACGCGTGCCAGTCGGGAAACACCAGTTGTCCGACATACGCGATCAGCATGAACAGCAGGCCGCTCGCAAGCGTGCAGAGCAGGATGGCGCGCGGCACCGTGCGCCGCGGCTCGCGCGTTTCCTCCGACAGTGTGGTGACCGCATCGAAGCCGAGGAACGACAGGCACAGGATCGCGGAGCCGGCGAAGATCGCGCGCGCATCGCCGGACGACGGCAACGCGACGGCCATCGACAGCCCTTCGCCGGCCGCGACGTGCGCCGACGCGATCACGAAGACCGCGATGAACACGAGCTGGCTCGCGATCAGGATCAGGTTCACGCGATTGACGAGCCGGATGCCGACGATGTTCAGCCCGGTGATCAGCGCGATGCTGCCGACGATCCACACGCTGGCCGGCACCGCCGGAAAGATCTGCTTCATGTAGATGCCGATCGCGAGGTAGCTGATCATCGGGATGAACAGGTAATCCATCAGCAACGCCCAGCCGACCATGAAGCCGGCCGACGTACCGAAGTTGCGGCTCGCGAACGTATAGGCCGACCCGGCGCTCGGCATCAGCCGCGCCATGTGGCCGTAGCTGCGCGCGGTGAACAGCATCGCGATCAGCGTGACCGCGTACGCGGCCGTCAGATGCCCGTTCGTCTCGCTCGTGACGAGGCCGTAGGTCGTGAACACCGTCATCGGCAGCATGTACGCGAGGCCGAAGATCACCAGCGTCGAGAGTCCGAGCAGATGCGGCTTGCGTGCGTCCGTGTCGCCGCGCTGCGCGTCCGCGCCGAATTCATGCATCGCGACGGCCGATGTGGTTCGACCTGGCCTGTCGTTGTCCATGCTGTCCTCACGTGGGTGGCGTCCATGACTTCAACACGCGTGCGTCCGGCGCTGCCGGTGGGGCACGACTGGAAGAAAGTGTGGTGCGCCAAAAAATCGACGACGAATGAGAAAAGCGGACGTAATCGAGGGATATTTCCGGACATGTGGTCGCGCATCGCGCCGCTCCGCCCTGCATGCTGCTGTGCCGCACTGGCGTTTTGCGGACATTCCGGCTATGTTCTGTGCGACCCCGTCACCGCATCGGCACCATGGACAGCCGTTCCCAACGAAACCAGAGTCGGGCCGAGCGCAGCCTGCGTTCGGCGCTCGGCCTCGCGCGCCCGGCCGGACGCCAGGAGGACATTCCCGCCACGGTCCACGCGATCGCGGTCGCGCTGGACGAGTGCCGCGTGCGGCGCATCGCCGGCGCCGCGCTGCTCGAAGGCACCGGGCTGGGCGCGGACGAAGTCGCGTCGCCGAACCTGCACGTGAATCGCGGCCAGGAGCAACGGTGCTTCCGCAACCTGCTGCGCTGCAGCGGCGTACCGTCGATCGGGCTGTCGATCGGCGCGCGGCTGCATGTGTCGACGCTGGGTCTCGCCGGCTACGCGATGCTGATCAGCGGCTCCGTGATGCAGGCGTTCCGCTGCATGGGCCAGTTTCCGCTGTTCATGGGGCTGTATTTCGACGTGCGCGTCGACGCGCACGCCGGCGGCATGAGCGTGACCATCGGCCGCTACAACGGCGAGCCCGATCTCGAGGTGTTCCAGGCCGACATGTGCCTGTCGAGCCTGCGCCTGATCGTGTCCGATCTCGTCGGCAAGCCGGTGTGGCCCGAGCAGGTGCAGCTCGCGCGCCGCACGCCGCGCAACGCGGCCGACTACGCGCGCCACTTCGGCTGCCCGGTCGTCTTCAATGCGGCCGACAACCGGCTCGTGTTCACGTCCGTGGACGGCACGGAGGCGCCGCGTCTCGCGAACGAAGTCAGCTTCAATGCACTGCACGGCCAGTGCGAGGTGCTCGAACGGCAGTGGGCCGCGTCGGTCGGCACGCGCTTCGCCGATCGCGCGAAGGAGTTGATGGCGCGCGACCTCGTGCGCTTCAAGTCGATGACGGCGCTCGCCGGCGCGCTGCATCTGACCGAACGCACGCTGCGCCGGCGGCTCGACAAGGACGGCATCACGTTCCAGTCGTTGCTCGACGACGTGCGTCGCGACGAAGCCGTGCGGTTGCTCGACGATCACGCGTTGACGGTCGCCGCGATCGCCGAGCGGCTCGGCTACAGCGAGCCGCGCAGCTTCCGCCATGCGTACCGGCGCTGGACCGGCAAGACGCCGCGCTCGGAGTCGGACGCCGACGCGTGAACCCGATGCGCGGTATTCGTCGTTCACGCGCGTCGCGGGAATCGAAGTCGTCGAATATCGCGCGGCACTCGGCGTGCGCGGGAAGACCGCGCCGACGATCGCGCGACTGCCGACCAACGTGATCGGCACGCGTGCGCCGCGACGACGGTTTTACCGAACTGATTCGGTCTTCGAATCAATTTTTACGCACGCAGCGCTTCGCAACCGCGCTCCCGGCGACGCATCGCCGCGATCGCCCTCGGGTAGACGCGATTTATCGATTGTTCTATACTCGCGTCAACTTCATCACAAAACGCATGATCTCGTGCGCAACGTGATGTCATTTCGCACTTCGTTGCGCATGCATCCGTTTCGCCACGTCAAAGGGGCCTCCGGCCCCAGCGGTCGGCTTCCAGCCGCCCGCATCCATGCCGTCTTCACAAGACGGTGCCCTGCTCGAACGCGCCTCGCCGTTACGGCGCCGCCGGGCTGAACCTGACAATCAGACGAACGCGTCGTTGCGTTCACCCGACCGCCAGCCGCACCTCGGTGCAGCCGGCAGCACTGTTTCCGTCAGTTCAATCGCGGCCATGCCGGGATCACGAACTTCCATCGCGACGCCATGCGGCGTCATCGCGGCGTGCGCCTGCGCGCGCCGCACCGAATCGAGGAGGCGTATCTTCATGACTCGACGCACTGTCCAGCTGGTGGGCAGCCTGGTGGCAATCATCGCCGTGGGATGGGCATTGGCGCGCGGCATCGGCGCCGAAACGTTCCATCAGCGCGCGGACGATCTCGCCTATTACGCGGGCCAGCACATGCTGCTGGTCGTCTATTCGATGACACTGGCCATCGCCGTGGGCGTGCCGGCCGGCGTGCTGCTGAGCCGGCCGCGATTCCAACATCAGGCCGAGCGCTTCATGCAGGTCTTCAACATCGGTAACACGATCCCGTCGCTCGCGGTGCTCGCCATCGCGCTCGGCATCTTCGGCATCGGCAACGTGCCCGCGATCGTCGCGCTGTTCCTCGCGTCGCTGCTGCCCGTCACACGCAATGCCTACGAAGGCATGAAGAACGTGCCGGCCGCGCTGCGCGAGGCCGCCAAGGGCATCGGCATGACCGGCTGGCAGTCGCTGGTTCGCGTGGAACTGCCCAATGCACTGCCGATCATCGTCGGCGGCGTGCGCACCGCGCTCGCGATCAACGTCGGGACGGCGCCGCTCGCGTACCTGATCGGCGCGGACAGCCTCGGCTCGCTGATCTTCCCCGGCATCTACCTCGACAACCAGCCGCTGCTGCTGCTCGGCGCATCGCTCACCGCGATCCTCGCACTGGTGCTGGACGGCATCGTCGCGGCCGGCAGCCGCCATTGGCTCGCACGCCATGGAGGTGCCGCATGACGCTTCATCGCATCCTTCGATCGCTCGCGCGCCTGTGCGCCGCCGGCGTGCTGTGCGTCGCGGCCGGCACGCCGGCATTCGCCGCGAAGCTCGTGCTCGGCGCGAAGAACTTCACCGAGCAATACGTACTCGCGGAACTCACGTCGCAATACCTGCGCTCGCGCGGCTACGACGTCGAAGTCCGCGCCGGGCTCGGCAGTACGCTCGCCCGCAGCGCGCTGGAGAACGGCCAGTTCGACCTGATGTGGGATTACACGGGCACCGCGGCGCTCGTCTACAACAAGATCCAGGACAAGCTGTCGCCCGAGGAAATGTACCGGCGCGTCAAGGCGCTCGACGTGCCGCGCGGGCTCGTGTGGCTCGACGCGTCGCCGCTCAACGACACCTACGCGATCGGCCTGCCGAGCCAGCTCGCGCAGGCCACCGGCATCCGGACGGTGTCGCAGCTTGCCGAGCACCTGAAGACCGATCCCGCCGCGAAGCACTACGTGTTCGGCATGGACGCGGAGTTCGCGAACCGCCCCGACGGCCTCAAGCCGCTGCTCGCCGCCTACGGCATGCAGTTCAGCCGCGCGCAACTGAAGCAGATGGACCCGGGGCTCGTCTATACGGCCCTGCACAACAACCAGTTGAAGATCGGCCTCGTCTACACGACCGACGGACGCGTGAAAGGCTTCGGCATCGTGCCGCTCGAGGACGACAGGCACTTCTTCCCGCCGTACAACGCGACGCCCGTGGTCCGCAAGGGCACGCTTGAAAGCAATCCGAAGCTCGCGACGCAGCTCAACGCGCTGTCGGCCGCGCTCGACAACGACGCGATGCAGGCGATGGCCAAGGCGGTCGATCTCGATGGCAAATCGCCGCGCGACGTGGCCGATGCGTTCCTGCGCACCCACCCGCTACCTTGAAGGAGCAACCGATGAGCGTATTCGACTATCTCGCTTCGAGCTGGCCCGAGCTGCTGCAGCTCACGCTGCAGCACATGTGGCTCGTCGCGATCGCCGTGGGCTGCGCGATCGTCGCCGGCGTACCGCTCGGCATCCTGATCAATCGCCACGACTGGCTCGCCGGGCCGCTGCTGGGCATTGCCACGCTCGTGCTCACGCTGCCGTCCATCGCGCTGTTCGGCCTGATGATCCCGTTGTTCTCGCGCTTCGGCCAGGGTATCGGCGCCGCGCCCGCGATCACCGCCGTGTTCCTCTACTCGCTGCTGCCGATCATGCGCAACACCTACCTCGCGTTGCACAACGTGGAGGCGGGGATCAAGGAAGCCGGCACCGGCATCGGCATGACGTCGTGGCAGCGCCTGCGCCTCGTCGAGCTGCCGCTGGCGGTGCCCGTGATTCTCGCGGGCGTGCGCACCGCGGTCGTGATGAACATCGGCGTAATGACGATCGCCGCCGTGATCGGCGCGGGCGGCCTCGGCACGCTGATCCTGCGTGCGATCGGCCAGAGCAGCATGATGAAACTGCTGGTGGGCGCGGTGCTCGTGAGCCTGCTCGCGATCGTCGCCGACCGGCTGCTGCAGATGCTGCAACGTGCATTGACACCGAAGGGAGTGCAGAAGACATGATCGAACTCGACAAACTGACCAAGACCTTCACGCGCAAGGACGGCCAGGCCGTACGCGCGGTGGACGCCGTGAGCCTGTCGGTGCCCGAAGGGGAAATCTGCGTGTTCCTCGGCCCGTCGGGCTGCGGCAAGACCACCACGCTCAAGATGATCAACCGGCTGATCGCCGCGACCTCGGGCCGCGTGCTCATCAACGGCGAGGATACGGCGCAGCTCGACGAAGTCGACCTGCGGCGCCATATCGGCTACGTAATCCAGCAGATCGGGCTGTTTCCGAACATGACGATCGAGGAAAACATCACCGTCGTGCCGCGCCTGCTCGGCTGGGACAAGAAGCGCTGCGCCGAACGCGCGCGCGACCTGATGTCGATGGTCGCCCTTGACCCGAAGCTGTACCTGAAACGCTATCCGCGCGAGCTGTCGGGCGGGCAGCAGCAGCGCATCGGCGTGATTCGCGCGCTGGCCGCCGATCCGCCCGTGCTGCTGATGGACGAGCCGTTCGGCGCGGTCGATCCGATCAACCGCGAATCGATCCAGAACGAGTTCTTCCAGATGCAGCGGCAACTGAACAAGACCGTGATCATGGTGAGCCACGACATCGACGAAGCGATCAAGCTGGGCGATCGCATCGCCGTGTTCCGGCGCGGCCAGCTCGTGCAGTACGATCACCCCGACACGTTGCTGGCGCGCCCGCGCGACGAGTTCGTCGCGCAGTTCGTCGGCCAGGACAGCACGCTCAAGCGCCTGCTGCTCGTGAAGGCCGGCGACGCCGCCACGCAACCCGAAACGGCGCGCGTCGATACGCCGCTCGCGCATGCCTTGGCGGTCATGGACGAAACCGACTGCCGCTATCTGACCGTGCTCGACGACACGAGCCGGGCGCTCGGCTACGTGACGCGCCGCGCGGCACGCACCGACGGCGGCGGCGTGTGCGGCGAACGCGTGACGCCGTTCCCGGCCGGCGTCGCGGCGGACGACAACCTGCGCATCGTGCTGTCGAAGATGTATCAGTACAGTGTGTCGTGGATGCCGGTGCTCGACCCCGACGGCGCGTGGCTCGGCGAGATCACGCAGGATTCGATCGCCGCGTACCTCAGCTCGGGCCGATCGCGCCGGCAAACCGGCCAGCCGCCGGGCAGCCCGGCCGAGGCGGTTGCCGCGGTCGCCACGTCCTGAGTCGCGCCCGGGCCGGCGCTTCGTGGCGCCGGCTTCGGGAAGCGGATCGATGCCGTGCGTTGCGGAAAAATGTCATCGTGTTCGTTCGAGCATCCCGCGGCGAAAACCACTGCAATGACAACCGTCATCCGGTTTTCCGGCACACGCGATCCGCCTCAGCGCTGCGGCGTGCGGACTTTTCCGTCGACCTTCAACGTGCGCCGGTCGCGCGCGGCCTCGTATTCGACCGTCTGCGCCGGCGTGACCGCGCCATAGGATCGCCCGTTCACATAGACGACGCCGTCGCGCAACTCGATCCTGTCGCCGTCGACCGTCGCAGTAGCCCGGTCGCCCTGCAATACCGCGCCCGAACACCCGGCGGTCGAGAAGCTGCGGACCGAGGTACCCGGCATCGCGCCGTTCCCGCCGCCCTGATCCGCCGCATGCGCGGCGCTGCACGGCGGCGCGTCCATCGCGCCGGCCGCATGGAGCGGCGCCGCCCCGATGCCGCTCCCGGCGAGCAACGCGATCGTCATCGGCAACAGCTTGTTCATGGTGATCTCCGTGGTCCGTGGTCCGCGTTCGTCGATCGAGGATCGGTCGATGCCCCTGCTCGCAGGCCGGCCAGCTCCGGCCAGTATGCGGCCACTTATCCACGCCGGGCCATCCGCTTCTGTACCAGTCGCGAGCGCGCCGTTCCGGCTGCCCCCCACGTCGCGTCGGCCTGGCCGTCCGGCCACGCGCAAGCGCCGCCCCGAAGCAATCGGTCCCGCATGAAAATCCGCCTTGCTCAAGTTGCGACTCGCAACTATTATTGATTGCGATACGCAACCTTTCAGGGCAACCATGGACCTCATCGACGCACCGGCCAAGCCGCGCGACGCGACCATCCTCGAGCTGCGCGATTTCTCGCGCAAACTGGTGCGCGAGCTCGGCTTCATGCGCGCGACGCTGGCCGACAGCGACTGGGCGCCGTCGGCCGTGCACGCGATCCTCGAGATCGGGATGGCGCCCGGCATCAACGCGAAGGATCTCGGCGCGATCCTGCGGCTCGACAAGTCGAACACGAGCCGGCAACTCGCGCGGCTCGAAGCGGCCGGTGTCGTGGAGCGGCGCGTATCGAGCGAGGACGCGCGCGCGATCGAGCTGTACCTGACCGCCGAAGGCAAAAAGCTTCAGAAAAGAATCGACACGTTCGCGACCGACCAGGTGTCGAATGCGCTTCGTCGCATGATTCCGGCCGACCAGCAGGCGCTGCTGCGTTCGCTCGCGCTGTATGCCGATGCGCTCGCCCAGGACAACGCGGCCAGGGCGAGCGTCGCGCCCGCCGACGCACCGTCGATTCGCGAGGGCTATCAGCCGGGCTGCATCGGCGACATCGCGAGCCTGCATGCGCGCTTCTATGCGGAACACTGGGGTTTCGGCGCCTTCTTCGAACAACGCGTGGCGACCGAGCTGGCCGCCTTCGCGGGTGCGCTGCCGGCCGACGGCAAGGCGCTCTGGCTGTGCCAGGAAGACGGCCGGACGCTCGCGTCGCTCGCGATCGACGGCGACCCGGCGACGGGCGTCGCGCACCTGCGCTGGTTCATCGTCAACGACGCGTTGCGCGGCTCGGGCGTCGGGCGTCGGTTGATGACGCTCGCGATGCGTTTCGTCGACGAGCACCGGTTTCGCGAAACCTACCTGTGGACCTTCAAGGGGCTCGATGCCGCACGCCATCTGTACGAGTCGTTCGGCTTTGCGCTGACGAGCGAAAGCGCGGGCACGCAGTGGGGGACCGAGGTCGTCGAGCAGCGCTTCAGCCGGCCCGGGCCGTCCGGCGGCTGAGATCGGCGGACGCCGTCGCTGCGCAGGTCGTCATGCGTTCTCGTCTTGAATGACACACGCGCATCCCGACGAAAGGAATCGCCTCGATCCCTGAACTATCGACCCGCCTGCGCCTGCTCCGCCGTAAACGCATCGTCGATGAACCGGATCACGTCGTCGAGCGACGACGTGCACACCGCGTCCGCGGCAAGCGACCGAAACGCACCGTCCGGCCCGAAGCAGACGAGCGGCTTGTGCCAGCGCTGCGCGAGCGCAATTTCCTCGGCGGTACCCGGCCCGCCCGGCAGCGCGACGATCAGGTCGCTGCTCAGCACGTTCACGTAGTTGCGGTTGATCGTGCCCGGCGCGGCGCCCGGTTCGCGGCGCGGCAGCGGCGTGAGGACCGGGATGTCGACGAACGGATGCGGATAGCCGTCGAGCGGCACGAAGCCCGCGACCGGATCGGCCTGCGTCGGCAGGATGCCGATCGACCGGCCGGCGCGACCGGGCACGCCGGCGAACGCGCGCGCGACCGCCAGCATCACGCCCTGCCCGCCACCCGTCAGCAGGTTGAAGCCGGCCTGCGCGAGCCACGCGCCGAGCGGTTCCGAAAACGCGAGCCACGGCTCCTTGCCCGAGCCCATCACGCCGATCGTCCTGTTGTTCCGTTGCATCGTGGTTTCCGGTGAAATCGTGGCGGTGCATGCACGCACCGTGCTCATTCGAGCTCGACGCCCTTGAGCTCGGGGATCAGGAACAGCGTCGCGACCATGTCGAGCACGTACAGGCCGGCAAGCAGCGCGATGGCCGTCTGGAACGAGTAGTGCGCGGCGAGCGCGCCGACCGCGACCGGGCCGAAGCCGCCGACCGCGCGGCCGATGTTCCACAGCACGTTCTGCGCGGTCGCGCGTGCGGCCGTCGGATAGCCTTCCGACATCAGCGTCCCGTAGCCGCCGACCATCCCGTTGACGAACATCCCCATCAGCGCGCCGGCCCACAGCATCGCCGTCGGGTCCGACAGCCGCGCATAGGCGATGACCGTCACGACCGAGCCGAGCTGGTACAGCAGGAACGTCGGCTTGCGGCCGATGCGGTCGGCCAGTTGGCCGAACACCCAGACGCCGATCATCATCCCGACGACGGTCGCCGCCGTCCACAGCCCCGATTTCGTCAGCGAGAAGCCCATCTGCTTCGACAGGAAGGTCGGCAGCCAGATCATGATCCCGTAGTAGCCGAAATTCTGGACCGAACACAGGATCACGATGCCGACGCTCGTGCGCGCGGTGCGGGCGTCGGCGACGAGCATGCGGAACGCGTTGGATTTCGGCTGCGTCGCGCGCTGCACGAACGCTTCCGGCTCGTGCAGCTTGTTGCGCATCGCCCACGCGAGCAGCGCGGGCAGCACGCCGACCACGAACATGCCGCGCCAGCCGATGTGGAGCAGCAGCAACGGCGTCAGCAGCGCGGCCAGCAGCACGCCGACCTGCCAGCCGAGCGCGACGTAGCACGACACGCGGGCGCGCTTGGCTGCCGGCCATGCTTCGGCCGCGAGCGCCATGCCGATCCCGAACTCGCCGCCGAGGCCAATGCCCGCGATGGTGCGATAGACGAGCAGATCCTCGAAACCGCGCGCGAATGCGCACAGGCCGGTGAAGATCGCGAACAGCAGGATCGTCCAGGTCAGCACGCGCACGCGCCCGTAGCGGTCGCTCAGCGCGCCGAACACAATGCCGCCCGCGACCGCGCCGACCAGCGTCCACGTGACCAGCGCGCCGCCCTGCCCGGGCGTCAGGTGCAGCGCCGCCGTGATCGCCGGCAGCATGAAGCCGAGGATCAGCAGGTCGAAGCCGTCCATCGCATAGCCGATCGCCGAGCCGGCCAGCGCTTTCCACGCGTACGCCCCGACCTGCTCGACGCGCGGGGCCGACGGGCCGCCGAGCGCCGAGGATTTCATGTTTGCTGCCATGGTGTCCTGCCACGAATGTCCGGCGACATTCTAAGGCCTGTGCCCGCGAACGACGGAGGCGGATGCACGTCGGCCCGCGCTGGCGGGGCGGCAGGCGGAAAATGACAGGCAACGAACGGAAAAGAGAAAAGAGAAGGAAAAACGTCGATCCGGTGCGGCGGCGAGGCCGGCGATGTCGCGCTCAGGCCGGACACCGGATGAAAGACAGCAGGCGGGCGGAGGATTGCCGGCCCGCCCGCCCGCGCGAACCGGGCGGCGCCGGATGGCCTTGCGATACGACGGGCTTCAGCCCTGATCGTCCCCGGGCCACCAGGTCTTGGCCTCGCGATCGACCGCAAGCGTTTCGAGATCCTTGCCTTCGAGCCATTTCGGCCGCGGGCCGCGCCCCGACCATGAGCGGCCGGTCGACGGATCGTAGTACTTGGCAGGCGCCTTGCGCTTGCGCTGGACGATGTAGCCGAGCGCGCTCAGCACTTCCTGTTGCGAAATTCCCAGCAACTCGACCTGTTCCTTGAACGCCGCGAGCGCGGCCTGCTTCTCCTTCTGCTTCGCCTCTGACAGCTTGATGTTCAGGTCCCGAAGTTGTGCTTCGAGTTCCTGCAGGGCCTGGGTCATGTATTCATCCTCTTTGGGCATGTTTTTGCAAAAAGCTCCGATGGCCGAACCTACCACGAAGTTCAGCCAATCGGGGCTGTCAAATAGGTGAATCGTCCACCTGAGCCGGCATGATTGCGCGATGCGCACTAAACGACGTCGTGCGTCACTGACAGGCAAGGCCAGGCCGGCAAAGGCGGCACCGCGTACGCATGCAAGGGGCGGACGGCGGCGGCAAATGATCGCCGCGCCTGGCACGGGCGCGGCATGGCGCGAATGATAGCAGTGCGCGGCGTCGTGATGCAGAAGTCGCTGATCGGCGTCGCGCGGCCCCGACGGTTCAGCGATCGGCGCCGCCGGGCTCCCACGCGATCCGGTCGAACAGCGCGCGCAGCTTCGCGCCGCGCGCCGCGTTCAACGCCGCCGCATGCGCGACGCGTCCGGCCAGATGCGCACGAAAATCCGGATGCGCGGCGCGGTTCTGCGACGCCGGGCCATGCCGGATGCAATTGGTCAGGATGGCCTTCAGGCGATCGAACGCGTCGCGCGCCAGATTCGGATGACGGTTGACGACCACGCCGGCCAGTTGCTGACGCGCACCGCGTCGCATCACGCGGGTCTTGCGTAATTGCAGCGCGAAACCTTCCTCGAGCGCGATCGCGGCGACCCGGATCTGCAGCCGCTCGATGTCGCGCGCGAGCGCGCCGCCGCCGGAGAACGCGAGATCGTCCGCATAGCGCGTGTAGGTCGCATCGAGCGAACGCGCGAGCGCGGCGAGTCGCAGGTCGAACCGGAACGCGCACAGGTTCGCGAGCGCCGGCGACGTCGGCGCTCCCTGCGGCAGATGCCGCTCGCGATAGCGCTGGCGGCCGATCCAGTCGAACCGGTCGCGCAGGTCCGGCTCGAGCAGCCGCGCCGACGGCACGCGATTGGTACACAGCCCGGTGAGCGTACGCGCGACTTCGGCCGGATACCCGAGCGTCGCGAACAGCGCATGCACGCGCGCGGCGCGCACCGACACGAAGAAATCCGCGAGATCGAAGCGCACGACGACATCGCGATCCGCATGCGGCGCCGCGAACGACACGATCCCGTGCCCCTTGCGAAAACCGTGTACCGCGCCGTGCGGCGCAATGCGATCGAGCAGCCCGTGCAGGATGCGGCGCTGCGCTTCGCGCAGCCGCCCCTTCGGGATTTCGACGAGGCGGCACCCGCCGCTGCGCTTGTCGACCGCGACGTACGTGTAGTGATGCAGCGGCGTGGCGCTGCTGCGCGCGTCGACACGCCAGTGATCGGCCAGCCAGTCGAGTTCCGGCACGCTTACCCCGAGCCAGCCGGCGAGATCGCCGGGCGTCGGCCAGTGCGGCACGTCGCAGCCGGCGAGCGGCGCCGGCAACGGTCGCTGGACCAGCGGCCGCCGCACGATGCGGATCACCGCCGGCCGACGGTCGCCATACCATGCGCGCACGAACGCGGGCGCCTCGGCCAGGACCGCCGAGAGCGCGTCGGTGTCGGTATCGGCCCAGTCCGCGCCGAAGCGGGCGAGCGCGGCGTCCGCGCATTCGTGCGTCCACGGCGGCGCTTCGCCGAGCACGGCGGCCATCCGCGCGATGACGCCGTCGCGTTTGGGCGAACCGGCGAGCATCGCCTCGGCAATCGTGCGGGTGGTGTCGCGCAGGGATGAGTGCATGGGAAACGGAGGCGGGACGATGAGTCAACGTGGCTGGTGCTGCGAGAGCAGTCGTTGCGCAACGCGCAACTTGCGCACTTGCGACGCATCGGTGTATCGATCTGATCCACGGGGTAGCCCCGTAGTCCTGGAACATCGGCTGCCTGTTCCGGGCGTGTGCTTGACCCACCGCCCCGCGTCGCGACTTTAATCGGCGGCCGCGCCACGTGTCAAATCGAGCCGGACGATGCGCGCCGCGCGGCGGCCTCGCGCTTATGCGCGCCGGCTGAACAGCTCGCTGAACGCGATCGGCGCCACGCCGATGCCGGCCAGGCCGTTCAGTATCGTCGCCCAGCTCGCGTCGGCCACGCTGACCGGAAACGACCGCACGCGATGGGCGAGCAGCCAGAAGGTGCGCGTCATGCCGTCGCTCATCGCGACCTCGTAGCCGCTTGCCGCCGCCCAGTAGCCGACCGACGGTAGCGTCACAGGTGCGTCGCGGCCGCTTCTGAACGCGGCGGCCGCCGTCGCGAACTTGCTGTCGAGCGACATGGCGCGGCGGGGTACGCAATCCTGCGAATTCTGTTTCGGAAACGTGGGGCTCGTCTCGAGCCAGCGGCGATAGAACGTGTCCGCGTCGATATGGACGACGAACCGCTCCGCGCCACCCGGCTCGGCCTTCAGATAGCAGTCCGCCTGGTTCGGCACGGGAACGCGCCACGTCGCGCGCTTCGCACTCAGGTCGATCAGTTCGCACGCCATCGACGGACGCTGGGCGGGTATAGCGGCTCCGGATTCGCGCAGGTCCTGGGCGCGAAGGATGCCGTTACGAATACGTGTCAGCATGGGCCCTCTCTCTTTCTCTCGATTTTTTCGCATGAGTCAGGGCCCGTCGCGCGATCCGCGCCGGCGCCGCGATGCGGTCGCCCGGTTCCCCGACGCTCCCGACCGAATCGGGAACCCGCGCAGTGTATCGCCTTTCGATGCAGGTACGACAGGGCTCCGTCACGCCCCATGCGGCGGCACCGGCCAGCACGGCTGACGCGGCAAGCGGGCCACCCCGCTTCCCTACATGTTGCCCGCCAGATGAAACCGCGACGCCGGATGCCACAGCCTGACCGACGTGGCGACCTGATCGCCAACCCATGTGCGGCGTCGCAACAGCAAGCACGGTTCGCCGATTTCCATCACGAGATGCCGACGCACCTGCGCATTGGGTTTCTCTGCGTAGATCCGGAACTCCGCACGCTGGATCGGCGCCAGTCGCACCATGTAGTGATTCGGCGTCTCGAGCGTGAAGTCCTGCTCCAGATACGCGGGAAACAACGCCGGATTCACGTAGCGATCCTCGAACTGGATCGGTTCGTCCTCCTCGTAATGGACGATACGCGAATGAAACACGGGCCCGGCGCGCAACCCGAGCGCATCGATCGCGTCCGGGTCGACGCTGCGCTCGATCAGCAGCACGCGCGCACTGTGCCGATGGCCGCGCTCGGCAATCTCGTCCGCGATGTTGCGGATCTCCAGCACCGTCGACTCGTAATGCCGGCGCTCGACGAACGTGCCGGCCCCCTGGATGCGGGTCAGCACGCGCTCGGCCGTCAGTTCGCGCAGCGCGCGCGACACCGTCATCCGCGCCACGCCGAATTCCTTGACCAGTTCCGCCTCGGTCGGGATCGCGCCGCCGGGCTTCCAGTCGCCCTTCGCGATCCGCTCGACGACGTAGCGCTTGATCTGCTGGTAGGCCGGCAATGCCCGCGCCGGCACGGTGTCGGCCGATGCCGACGCCTGCCGGGCGGAAAGTCTGCGTTCCGTTTCGCTCATGCGCCCTCGACCGAATGAATGTGGAGTGATCGGCTCGCCGTTGACCGTCGTCACCGCAACGACGGCGGCACACCGGCGACGATGCCGGCCGCGATCGCGATATCGTCCGCCAGCGGCCGGTCGTCGTGATACGCCGGCGCACGTTCGCGCACGTGTCGCCACAGCGCGTCGGTCGATGCGGCGCGCCCCGTTTCGCCCGGCTGCAGATCGTACGCCTGCGCGGCGGCCAGCAGCTCGATCGCGAGCACGCGCGTCGTGTTCTCGATGATGTCGAGCGCTTTCAGCGCGGCCGGCGTCGCATGACACAGGTGATCTTCCTGCAGCCCCGACGTGATGCCGCCGTCGAGGCTCGCCGGCGCCGCGAGCCGCTGATTCTGCGCGACCAGCGCGACCGCCGTGTACTGCGCGATCATGAAACCCGAACAGCTGCCGCCCGGCGTGGCAAGAAACGCCGGCAGCCCGCTGACGAGCGGATTCACGAGTCGGTCGAGCCGCCGCTCGGCGATCGCCGCGACCTGCGCCATCGCGCTCGCGAGGCTGTCCATCGCGAGCGCGATGCCGGCGCCGACCGCATGCGCCTGCGAATGTACGGCCGGCGCCTCGCGCGTGCCGGCGACGATCGGATTGTCGGTGACCGATGCGAGTTCGCGATCGACGACCTCCGCCGTGACGTCGAACACGTCGCGCGCCGCGCCATGCACGTGCGGAATCGTGCGCAGGCTGAGCGGATCCTGCGTATGCCGGCCGCTCGCCGCGGCAAGCATGCCGCTGTCCGCCAGCAGCGCACGCAAACGGGCGCCGACCTGCCCGATACCGGGGGAAATCCGCAGCGCGAGCGAAGCCGGATCGAATGCGGCGAGTTGCCCGCCGAGGTTCTCGAAGCTCATCGCCGCAATCCAGTCGGCCCAGTCGAGCAACCGTTCCGCGCGGGCCAGCGCGAGCGCCGCCAGCCCCGTGACGCACGGCGTCCCGTTGACGAGGCTCAACCCTTCCTTCGCACCGAGGACGAGCGGTTCGCGGCCGATGCGCCGCAGCGCCTCGTCGCCGCGGATGCGTTCGCCGCGATGGCGCGCATGGCCGTGCCCGACGCAGACGAGCGCGACGTGCGCCATGTGGGTCAGGTATCCGACCGAGCCGTGCGCCGGCACTTCGGGAAGGCAATCGTGCTCGAGCAGCGCGACGAGCTGGTCGACGACGTCGGCACGCACGCCCGAATGCCCGTGCGCATAGTTGTTGATCGCGGCCGCGATGATCGCGCGCGTTTCGGCCGCGCCGAGCGGCATGCCGACGCCCACCGCGTGACTCATCAGGATGTTGTGCGACAACGTGCTCTGCTGGGCCGGCGACACGATCACGTCGCACAGCGCGCCGACGCCGGTATTGACGCCGTAGGCGCGAATCCCGCGCGCGACGATCTCGTCGACGAGTTCGCGAGCGGCCACAACCCGCGCGCGCGTCTCGTCGGCCAATGCCAGCGGCTCGCCGGCCGCCACCGCCGCAACCTGTCGCCAGTCGAGCGGCCGCGCCGCACGGAATACGGTCATGGCAGCCTCAGTTCGTGGTGCGGTCGTGGTGGCTCGACACGAATTGCCGGAAGCGCTCGGAAGTCTGGCCGCCGAAGACTTCGTCGGGCGTCCCGTCCGTATCGACCTCGCCCTGATGCAGGAACATCACGCGGTTCGATACGTGGCGTGCAAAGCCCATTTCATGCGTGACGACCAGCATCGTGCGCCCCTCCTCCGCCAGCGAGCGCATCACGCGCAGCACCTCGCCGACCAGCTCCGGGTCGAGCGCCGACGTCGGTTCGTCGAACAGCATCACCTTCGGATGCATCGCCAGCGCGCGGGCAATGGCGACACGTTGCTGCTGGCCGCCCGACAGGTGCGCGGGATAGTAGCCGCGCTTGTCCGCGAGGCCAACGCGTGCGAGCAGCGCCTCGGCTTCCTCCACCGCTTCCGCGCGACTGCGCTTCTGCACCCGCAGCGGCCCTTCGACGAGGTTGTCGAGCACCGTCATGTGCGACCACAGGTTGAAGTTCTGGAACACCATGCCGAGCTGCGAGCGAATCCGGTCGACCTGGCGCCGGTCGCTCGGATGCAGCTTGCCGTCGCGGGCGCGCTTCATCGCCAGCTCTTCGCCCGCGAGCGCGACGGAGCCGTCGTCGGGGGTCTCGAGCAGGTTCAGGCAACGCAGGAACGTGCTCTTGCCCGATCCGCTCGCGCCGAGGATCGAGATGACGTCGCCCTCGTGTGCGTCGAGCGAAATGCCCTTCAGCACATGGTGATCGCCGAACGACTTGTGGATGTTTCTGACCGACAGCGCAACGGGAGCAGCGGTGTTCATCGGATTCTCCTGGAAAGAATGGCGCGCTCAGGACGCGACGCGCTGGGCATTGCGGGCCGCCGCGGCGGGCGCGCCGGACGGCTTCGGCGCACGCAGGTGCCCCGAGAGCCGCCATTCGAGCGCGCCGAGCACGCGCACGACGATGAAGTTCAGGCCCAGATAGATGATGGCCGCGCAGACGAACACTTCGGTCGTCCGGTAGGTTTGCTGAATGATCTGCTGCGCGACGCCCGTCACTTCCCACACCGTGACGAGGCTCGCCAGCGCGGTCGACTTGACGAGCAGCACGGCTTCGGTCGAATACGCGGGCAGACACTGGCGCAACGCGATCGGGCCGATCACGCGCCGCAGCAACGAGAAGCCCGACAGGCCGATGGAATACCCGGCCTCGATCTGCCCGACCGGTACGGCCATCAGCCCGCCGCGCAGGATCTCGGCCGTGTAGCCGGCCGTGCACAGCGCAAGCGACAGCACCGCGCAGACATACGGCTCGCGCAGCAGCGGCCACATGAAGCTTTCGCGGATCACGCCGAACTGGCCGAGCCCGTAATACACGAGGAACATCTGGATCAGCAGCGGCGAGCCGCGAAACACGAGGATGTAAGCCCGTGCGAAGCGGTTCGGCAGCCAGCGCGGCGACACGCGCATCGTGACGATCACGAGCGACAGCAGGCCGCCGAGCACGAGCGATGCGAAGAACAGGCCGAGCGTGGTCGGCACGGCCGCGAGCAGTTGGCGCAGCGTATCGAGGAGAAAAGCGAAATCGATGGACATGCCCGTACTCCGTCAGTTGCGCGCGAAATTGCGGCGGAACGACCGGCCGACGATCGCCTCGGCCCGGTTGAACACACGGTTCGACAAGCCCGTCATCAGCAGATACAACGCACCGCCCGCGACGAAGAACACGAAGTACTGGTGAGTCGAGTTGGCTGCGATCTGGCTCGTGCGCAGCAACTCGGCAAGACCGGTGACCGAGATCAGTGCGGAATCCTTCAGGCTCAGTTGCCACACGTTGCCGATACCGGGCAACGCGAAGCGCAGCACCTGCGGCACCAGGATGCGCCGCAGCACCATGCTGCGCGGCATGCCGATCGAGCGCGCCGCTTCGAGCTCGCCTTTCGACACGGCGAGCACCGCCGCGCGATAGACCTCGGCCTGATAGGCGCCCGAGATCATCCCGACCGCGAGCGCACCGATCACGAACGGCGGTACGCCGATGAAGCCTTCCGCGCCGAACCACTGGCCGACGGCCGTCACGAGCGTCGAGCCGCCGAAGTAGAACAGATAGATGACGAGCAGTTCGGGCACGCCGCGAAATACCGTCGTATACAGATCGCCGAGCAGGCGGAGGGTGCGGTAGCGCGACAGCTTCGCGGCCGCGATCGCCGCGCCGATCACGGCGCCGACCGCGAGCGCGGCGAGCGTCAGCGCGACCGTCATCAATGCGGCGAGCAGCAGCACACCGCCCCAGCCTTCGGTACCGAAGCCGAGCATTTCAAGAATCGCCATGCGTGCCTCCCTGCATGCGTTGAGTGAATCCGCTGGATGCGTGCCGCCGCATCGCGCGTCGTTCGATGAACTTACGCGGCGGCGGCCGAACGCGCAGCGCTTACGGCGTGACGTCGGTCTTGAACCACTTGTCGGCAAGCTTCTTCACGGTGCCGTCCGCGAGCGCCGCGGCGATCGCCGTATCGAACTTCGTCTTCAGGTCGGCATCCTGCTTGCGGAACGCCAGCCCTTCGCCGGGCCCCCAGATCGGGCCACCGAGCTTCGGCCCCGCGAGCACGATCGACGCGTTGTCCTTTTTCGCGTTGTTCGCCGCGTAGTACGTGACGTCGTCGAACGATGCATCGATGCGCCCGGCGACCAGATCGAGATCGCGTTCGGGCGACGTCTTGTACACGCGAATCGACGCGATGTCCTTGAAGCTGTCGTTGATGAATTTCGTGTAGACGGTGCCCGACTGGATACCGATCGTCTTGCCCTTCAGCTGCTTGCGCAGCGTGTCGACGGTAGGCTTGTCCGCGTTGGCGTCGCCTGTGAGCTTGACGATCGGTGCGCCGGGCGCGGCCTTCGGCAGGATCTTCGTATCGGTGACGGCGAACGTCGCCGGCGTCGCCGCATACGGACGCGAGAACAGCAGGATCTTTTCGCGCTCCGGCGTGATCGAAATGGCATCCATCAGGACATCGAACTTGCCGGCCTGCAGGCCCGGAATCATCCCGTCCCAGTCCTGCGCGACCATGTTGCACTGCACCTTGATGCGCTCGCACACGTTGGCGAGCAGCTCCGGTTCGAAACCGCCCAGCTTGCCGCCCGGCAGCGTGAGGTTCCACGGCGCGTAGCCGCCTTCGAGCGCGACCGTCACCGTCTTCCATTCCTTTGCCTGTACCGGCGCCGCGAGCGTCGCCGCCGCAGCCGCGATGACGCCGACCGTCCTGATTGCCCACTTGATGCGCTTGCCGTTCACGAGAGTTCTCCTTGCGTTGAAGTTCGCCATCCCTTCGGTGCAGCAAGCCGCCTCAGGAATTTGTCTATACAAGCATGCAAGAAGAAAAACAGCGAGACAAGCGGTGATCAATAAAAACCGCGGAAACGCGGGAAATCCCCTAATTTCAAGGGTCTGGCGTGCATCGTCACGGGGAATTCCGGCACACGTTTGGTGCAATTCGAGCGGCCGAATCTCAAGGATGACTAGACAAATTTTGAATTCGACCACGAGGCCGCGCGACCCCGCGACGCATGTCTGAGGATTGGCGGCTCGCAATGCCTGCGCGTGGCCGCATCGATCGCGCCGTGCTGTGCGGCACCTGCGTCTGCATCGGCGTCGCGCGGCGCCATCGTCGGGGGGCGGATGCTTCGTTGGTCAAATGAATACCGGGCGGAAGATCGCCCGGCTGCCAGGTAGGCGGTGAACGGCGGCACGAACCTCAGCGAATCGGCTCGTTGATATCGGCGGGTGCCGCGAGCCGTGGCCGGTATCGCTCCTACAGCGCCCGCGGCGCGTCGCGCAGCACGGTCCGCAGCGCCGTATCGAACGGCGTCGCGTAATCGATCCCGAGCGCGCGCATGCGTGCGGCATCGAGATGGCAGTCGTACGGGCGCGGTGTCGCGTCGGTCGGCTGCGTGATCGGCGTGAGCGACGCGTCGATGCCGAGCGCGGTGGCAATTCGCTGCGCGATGTCGTACTTCGTCATCGGCTCCTCGCCCGACCAATGGCGAATGCCCGTGGCGGATTCGCCCGCAAGATGGCGCAGCGTCAGGTCGCGGATGACCTGCGCGACGTCGGGCGTGTAAGTCGGGTAACGGATCGCCCATGCGTCCATGCCGACCGCGTCGGCGCCCGGCCGCGAAGACGCGACGACGGCCGGCACGAGGCTCGTGACGGCCGATTCGCTCCAGTCGGCGATCGGGCCGAACAGCAACGGCAGGCGCAGCACGCACGACAGCGGCGACGCGGCAAGCAGCGCGGCCTCGCCTTCGAGCTTGGTGCGGCCGTAGATGTTCAGCGGGTTCGGGGTCGCGTCTTCGCGGTAGGGCGCCGCCTTGCCGTCGAAGACGTAGTCGGTCGAAATGCCGAGCGTCCATGCGCCGTATCGCGTGGCGAGTGCGCCGATGCGGGCGGGCGCGGTGACGTTGATCGCGCGAGCCGCGGCCGGGTCGCGTTCGCAGACGTCGGGGCGGCGTTCGGCGGCGCAGAGAATCACCGCTGCCGGTCGGTGGGTTTCAAAAATGCGCTCGAGGGACGGCTGGTCGAGCACGTCCAGCTCGGCGATGTTTTCCGGCGGCAACGCGAGCAGTTTTGCACCGGCGCTTTGCGGGTTCCGTATGGTGGCGAGCAGCGTCAACGACGATTCGCGAGCCAGGCAGGCGGCAACCGCACGGCCGAGCAGGCCGGAGGCGCCGATGAGGAGGACAGTTTTGCGTACGGTCGACTGGGATGGGTTTGGCATGGGCGGCGATCAATCACGGAAACGAATGGATTATCGGGCCTATTGGATAGCATGAGCGATCACCGCGCAACGCTTCGGTCTACTGGCTCGCCTCCGGTCGCGAAGATGATCGACTCCGTTCTTCGTCGATTTCGCGCTGGCCGCCGGCGTCGAGCAATGCGTGACCCTCGACGCGGATTCCGACCGCGAGCGCATGCGCTGAGCGCCGTGCTTCGGCACGACACCGGCTCGGTAGTCGGCCCGCGCGCCGATCGCTCCGTCGCCCGTAAAAAGCGAAACCCGGCACGCTTGCGCGCACCGGGCTCCCGATACCGAACGGAAACGCCGTCCCGCGTTACTTCCGATCAACCGAATACCGCCCCGGCCCGGTCAATGCGAGCAACAGCAGTCCACCGATGATGCTCACGTTCTTGTAGAAGTTGATCATCGCCATGTACTGCTCCATCCCCTGCAACGCCCAGTAGCGATGGCCGATCAGCGCGGTCGCGAGCGTATAGGCGGCGAACAGCAGTGCGAGCGGACGCGTATAGAAGCCGATAGCGATCAGCACGCCGCCGACCAGTTCGACCGCCACCGCGATCACGGCCGCGAGCTCGGGCGCCGGGTTCCCCGTCGACGCCATATACGCGACCGTGCCCGAAAAACCGTTCAGCTTCTGCCAGCCGAACAGCACGAACAGGATCATCATCAGCACGCGAGCCGCCAGCAGCAGCTCGTCCTTCTTCGACTCCAGCGAAACGTAACGCATGGCAAATCACCCTTGAATTGACGGTTTGATGCAGCCGGTGCCGCTGCGCGCCGAATCGGCGCGCGAAGCCGGCAACGGACCACTCTTCGCACGATCGGACGGCAAGCCACATGGCCCGCCGCCGAAGAATCCGCCAGGTGACGCCGCGACTGACGGCGCACGCCGGATCGGTTCTGGCAAAGCACGGGTGCAGTCTACTGTCCCGCCAAGAATCATCAATCCCTCAAAACATGATTCGCTGTCTCGATTGAGTGGACAATCAGGAAAGCGCGACCCGTCATTCCGACGGCCGTGGTTCATCGCAAACAAAATTTGAACCGACGCAAACAAACTTGTGCCACGGCCTTTTGAGCAAAGAAAACTGTTCCATGCCGTACCGGGAAATAAAATCGTCGCCGCGCGTGGTATCGCGAAGATCGCATCAATTCCCCGCAGCGCCGGCTGTCGCAGTCACGCGATGTACAACCCTCGCGTTTGAACAGGCGGCCGTCGATCGCGCGCGCAACTTCCGGATGTGCTTTGTCACACTGACCCACTGTCGCGTAATCCATACTGTCGCGCAGTTCAACAAGACGACAGAGGAAATAAAGATGTCGAAACGGTTCGTGGAGCGTGCCATCCTCGAGGAGTTGCCGAATCCCGCGCGTCGAGCGTTGTCGTTGGGCCTGGGGCTATTCCCTATGCTGCCGCTGCTGCCGGGACTGGGAGCCCAAGCGGCACGGGCCGCGCTTGCAGGTCCGGCGCGCACGCCGGCTTCGGCGAGTGGTGTCTTCCGTCACCCGGGACTGCTGGTCACCGAAGACGACTTCGCCCGCATCCGCGGCTACATCAAGGCCGGCCAGGAGCCATGGGCGCACTGGTGGAGCACGCTGTGCGCCGAGCGCTTCGCTTCCCTCGACGCCCGACCTTTCCCGCTGGCGGGCGTCTACCGGGCCGATGGCAGCTCGCGGGACATGTACGTCGACATCTGGCGCGCGTGGACCCTGGTCCTGCGATGGAAGCTGTCCGACCCGCAGGACAACCGCTATGCCGACAAGGCCGTGGAGTTCCTGGACGCCTGGGCGAACACGCTGAAGGTGGTTGGAACGGTGCCTCCCGGCTCGACCGCCCATGACGACCACACCTTCATCATCCTGGCCGGCATACAAGGCCATCAGTGGGCGCAGATCGGCGAAGTCCTGCGCACCTACCCAGGCTGGGCCCCGGCGAACCTGAAGCGATTCCAGGACATGCTGCTCAACGTCTTCGCCCCGGTATCGTCGTGGTTCCTCAGCGACGGGCGCATCGGGTCCCATGCCAACTGGGACATGGCCTCGATGGTGGGCGCCATGGCCATCGGCGTGTTCTGCGACAAGCCCGACCTGTACCGGCTGGCCTGCGACTGCTATGCGGGCAACAACCGCGGCACGCTCCGGAACTTCGGCAATGGCGCCATCGGGCACGGCGTGTACTTCATGCACCCGGGCCATTTCGGGCAGTGGGAGGAAAGCGGCCGCGACCAGGGCCACTCCACGCTGGGCATGTCGCTGGGCGGTGACCTGCTGGAGATCGCCTGGAACCAGGGCGACGATCTCTACGGGCTGTACAACAACCGCTTCCTCGCAGCGGCAGAGTATGTGGCGCGCTCGAACCTGCTCGACGAGAACGGCAAGAACTACCCGATGCCCTATGTGCGCGAGAACAATCCGTCCCAGCCCCACCCGTCGTTCTGGACGCAAGTGAACTACGGTCAGATGGGCCGCAACTGCTGGGAGCCCATCTACAACCACTACGTCAACCGCCTGGGGCTGGCGGCGCCGAACGTCGCGCGCATGGTGAAGTTGTGCGAGCCGAAGTACGGGGGCAGCAGCGACGACGTCTGGTGGCCGACGCTGATCCATCGCCGCCCGGACTATGCCGGCTCCATGAAGCCGCCGTCTGGCCTCACGGCCTACCTGCGCGGCAATCGCGTCGTGCTGTCGTGGTGGGGCAGCGTCGGCGCGACCTCGTACGAGATCAAGCGCGCAAGCCGGGCCAGCGGCCCCTTCAACCTGCTGGGCACGGTTTCGGCGAGCGAGGTCCTTACCTACAGCGATATACCGTCCAACGGCGTCTGGTTCTACCAGATCACGGCGCAGGGCGCCGGCGCGCCGGGAGCCGGCTCCAATGTGGCTCGTATCGCCGTTCCCGGCGAGGTCCGCCTGTCCCTGCCGCTGAACGACCCGAACGGCACCGGCACGCACGGCGCGCTGCGGACCGCCACTGGCACCATGACCTTTATCGAGGGCAAGCTGCTGGACGGCGCGACCTGGGGCGACGGGCGCCGCAACGACAAGGCCATCGTGTTCGACGGTCTGAAGGCCGGCCTGCAGCTGCCGTCGGGCGTGTTCGGCGACCTCGACGACTTCAGCCTTTCCTTGTGGGTCTACGCGAACGGGTTGCACTGGGACAGCTGCGTGTTCTATGCAGGGCTCGACGCGAACGCAGCCATGTGCATCGCACCCCAGACCGGCTCAGGCACGCTGTGCTTCTCGATCTTTGGCGCGACATTCAAGGATTCACAGGTAGTGGCGGCGCCGTGGGCCCTGCCGATTCGACGCTGGGTCCATCTCGCGGTCACGCTGCAGGGCAATACCTGCCGCCTGTACGTCGACGGCACCGAGGCTGCGAAATCCGACGAAATCCTGCTGTCGCCGCGCCAGGTTGGCGACCAGGTCATTTTCCTTGGCCGCAATTGGGCGCATCCATCTTTCAACGGCCGCATCCAGGGCTTCCGCGTGTACGCAGGTGCATTGAGTGCCGCGGAGGTTGCAGCGCTGGCCCGTGATGCGATGTGATGCTGCATCGCTCATCCCTGCCGGCAATGCCGGCGGGGACTGTGCGAAGTCGTTTTCGATCATGCGTGCGCCCGGTCGGCCCTGCGCGCGGCAACGCGCGTCGACGTGACCGTGATCGCGTCGTAGATCAGCCCCGACGCATCCGCCGACGTGACGGTCGCGCGCCCCCGGTGCGCGTTTCAGCGCGTCGACGGCAGTCGGTTGCGGCTTGCGCAGCGCGATCAGGCCTTGCGCGCGACGACACCCACCGGCGAAGCGGACGCGCGTTTCGGTGCGGTCTTGTAGTGCGTGCTGTACAGCGCCGCGCCGACGAACACCAGCCCGCCGACCAGGTTGCCGAGTACCGTCGGGATCTCGTTCCACAGCAGATAGTCGACGACCGTGAAGTGGGCGCCGAGCATCAGGCCGGACGGGAACAGGAACATGTTCACGACCGAGTGCTCGAAGCCCATGTAGAAGAACACGAGGATCGGCATCCACATCGCGATCACCTTGCCCGGTACGGACGTCGACATCATCGCGGCGACCACGCCGGTCGACACCATCCAGTTGCACATCACGCCGCGCACGAACAGCGTGAGCATGCCGGCGGCGCCGTGCGCCGCATAACCGAGCGTGCGTGCTTCGCCGATGCCGCCGATCTTCTGTCCGATTGCGTTCGGCGCTTCCGAAAAGCCGAATGTGAAGATGATCGCCATGAACAGCGCAACCGTCAGCGCGCCCGCGAAATTGCCGAAGAACACCAGCGTCCAGTTGCGGAACACGCCACCCCAGGTCGCGCCGGGCCGGCGATCGATCACCGCGAGCGGCGCGAGCGTGAAGACGCCGGTGAGCAGGTCGAAGCCGAGCAGGTACAGCATGCAGAATCCCACCGGAAACAGCAGCGAACCGGCTAGTGCGTTTCCGGTGTTGATCGTGATGCTGACCGCGAAGGCGGCGGCGAGCGCGAGGATCGCGCCCGCCATGTACGCGCGAATCAGCGTATCGCGGGTCGACATCGACAGCTTCGATTCACCAGCATCGACCATTCTGGTGACGAACTCGTTGGGCGTGAGGTAGGCCATGGTGTGCGCTCGTAAAGTTGGACGGGCAAAAAAAACGCGCCAGGCACTCGCTCGACATGCGAGTGCCTGGCGCGGACGCTGTTATCCACGTGATCGGTCGCCACGGTTCGACATGGCGTGATCGTCAGGCCGCCATTAGCCCGACGAGCGAGATGTTCGCAATTCTCATACCAGTGACGGGGATATCGCGATGCAGGCTGGCCGGACGCGAAATGCCGGGGGAGAAAGCCGCGGCCGATCGCAGCGAATCGCACTCGCGCGGTGCAAACTGCACCTCGCGCATGCGCTTCGGGCGCAGCCGCGGTGCGTGAAGCGCGGTGCGTTCCGGTCAGGTCGTGCCGTCGTCGTGCGGTGTGTCCGGCGCGCTTCGCTGCGTACGACGTCGCGCGGAAGTCTGCGCGTGCTCGTCGACGAATCGCTCGGGCGACGTCAGCGCGTCTTCCGCAATATCGGCAAGCGGCCGATTGCCGTCCATCGACGCTTTCTGCAGCATCCGATACGCTTCGTCCTCCCGAAGGCTGAAGCGCGTCATCAGCGTATTTTTCGCGCGCTGCACGAGCTTTCGTTCGTAGAGCGCGCGACGCGCCGCGTCGAGCTCGACCTCCGCGCCGGCCAGTCGCGCGGATTGCGACTCCAGCAGGGATTTCAGACTGGCGAGCGTCCCCACGTCGGAGCCGGAGAGGCGTTCCGGCAGTTCGTGAACCGCCGCGCGCGCCGACAACGGATCGCCGGCGAAGAACTGGGCGAGCGCCTGGGTATGCGGGGGCGGATTGTTCCGCAACTGCGCCATCAGGCGCTCGGAGTCGTGCAGCGTTCGGTGCGCGTCTTCGATTCGCGCGTTGCACGTTTCCTGCACCTGCAGCGTCAGCGCAATCTGAAGATGCCAGAGATCATCGATGCGGGCGCTCGCGGCGTCGAACCATGCTTCGCTCAGGACGGCGTCGAGCGCATCGCCGGCGTGCGCCGTGCACAGTACGCGGCGCAGCTTCTCGAGCGCCGCCATGTGCGGCTCCGTCATGCGGGTTTCCCACCATGCGCTTTGCGCCGTGCTTGCGAAGCTCGCGAAGACTTCGAGACTGCGCTCCTGCGCGGCTATCAGATACAGCAGGCGCTGCTGCTGGTCCGCCGAAAACGTGCCCGCCGCGAACATGTGCGCGCCGACGGCACGTTCCTGTCCCGCTTCCTCCTTGCCCTCGACGACATGGACGAGGGCAATCAGCATGCGCGATACCGACGGGTCCGCCGCGCTGTCGGCAAACTGGAAAATCAGCTCCACGAGGCCGCCGATCACGGTACTGAACGCCTGGACGGAATCCGGCGCCGACAGTGCAAGATGGTCGATCTGTTCGCGCAGCACATCCAGCGATTCCAGGTCGAGCAGCACCCAGGCGATCAGCGACAGCAGACGCGACGTCGAACCGCGCGCGGGCGTCAGTTCCAGGTCCAGGCGCTCGCGCAACTGCGCGACGAGCGGCACCGATTCGCCGCGCGAAGCCGCGCGTTCGGCGACGAAGCGCTTGCCGCTCGACGCCAGATAGATGCTGGTGGCGCCGCGCTCGCGCTGCAGCGCATGGATCAGGCGGCCGAGCAGGTCGACCAATTCGATCTGCTCGGCCAGCTGGCGCAGGCACGCGATTTCCTGATGCTTGGCGAGCAGCGCGAATTGCAGGGCGGTGGCGGGCATGGTGGAGACTGACCGTCGACAGGGACTCGGTGCAGTGTAGAGCGGACAATAATCGTCATTTTTTGACGCCTTGCAGGTCAAGATCCGTGACGAAGGCGCGGTCCGCAGCTTCGCTACCCAATACTTCCCGAGCATGGGCGTGCAATGCCTCGGCAACGTTCACAAGGCGCACTGCCAATAAACGCTCTCAATCTTTTGAGCCTGCCCGCCCGTAGACAATCCAAGGTTTCATGTCCGCTTCGGGCCGGCTACGATTTTCTACCCTCGGAATAGCCGACTTCTTTTAGAAACCGGCTCCGCACCCATCGTTCTTCTCCCACATTTTTCACAAGAATAATTACAAAAAATTACCAACCAATACCGATTTAATAATACGATAGCCCACCCAATCATTCTTACGTTTTCCCGACACTTCCACGATCCGTGGCGGGTGTCGGGCAAGAAGCGCGAGAAACGACACGCACGCGGATCGCCACGGACCCATCCGGATCGCCGCCGGCCGGCTCCATCGCCGTTCGCCACTGGATCGCCTTCAACCGGAGCTCACCCATGCCAACGACCACGCCCGTCAACAGCGGCGCGAACGCGAACAGCCTGATGCAACAGGCGGCACAATCGATCATCAACGGCTCGACCGGCAATCCGGCGATGGATGTCGGCTCGCTCGTCAAGACGCTCGTGAACGCGAAAACGGCCGGCCGGGCCGCGGCGCTTGCCGCATCGCAAACGACCGGTAACACGCGGATTTCCGCATTCGGCGCGCTGTCGTCCGCACTCGGCGCGCTCGAGGCGGGCCTGACGTCGCTGAAGAACGGCGCGTTGCAGTCGACATTCAACGCGGTCGCGAGCGGCAAGGGCCTGACCGCGACGGCCGGCGCGGGCGCGGTCGCCGGCACCTACACGGTCGGCGTCACGCAGATCGCGACCGCGCAGGCGCTGTCTTCCGCCGGCTTCAACGGCAGCAAGGCGCTCGGTACCGGCACGCTGACGCTGTCGCTCGGCAGCCAGTCGTTCAAGGTCGAGGTCGGCGGCACGAACAACACGCTCGCGGGCATCGCGGCGGCGATCAACGGCGCGGCGGGCAACCCGGGGATCAGCGCGACGGTCATCAACGGCACGGACGGCGCGCACCTCGTGCTGGCATCGTCGAAGACGGGCGCGGCGAACGCGATCAGCGTCGCGGTCGGCAACGTGTCCAACGACGGCGGCCTGTCGAACCTCGGCGTCACGTCGACGGCCGACCCGTCAGGCGGCGCATCGAAAATCGATTCGGCGAACGGCGCGGCCGCGTGGCGGCAGAGCACCGCCGCGCAGGATGCGAAGTTCACGCTCAACGGGATCGCATCGACCAGCGCGAGCAACGCGGTGTCGGGCGTGCTGACCGGTATCACGTTGAATCTGTCGGCGGCCGCGGTCAGCGCGACCGATACGCAGACGTTGACGGTCAGCACCGACACGAAGTCGCAGGCCGCCACGATCACGAATTTCGTGAGCCTGTACAACACGGTGGTCAAGACGATGGGCACGCTGTCGAGCTACACGGCCGGAGCCAGCTCGCAAGGCGCGCTGATCGGCGATTCGACGTTGAACACGATCCGCAACTCGCTCGCGTCGATCGTCGCGCGCGGCATCGACAGCAGCGCCACTACCGAGAAGGGCAACGGACACGTGAACCTGCTGTCGATCGGCATCAAGCTCGAGAAGGACGGCACGCTGAACGTCGACAGCGCGAAGCTCGACAGCGCGTTGTCTGCGAACCCGTCGGGCGTCGCGCGCCTGTTCAATCCGGAGAACGGGATCGGCACGCGCCTGGCCGACCAGATCACGCAGTTCACGAAGAAGAACGGGATGATCGACGTGCGCACGACCGCACTGACCGCCGATCTGAAGCGCGTCACGCAGCAGCAGTCGGATCTGTCCGACTATGCCGCGCAACTGACGAAGCAATACCAGGCGCAGTTCACCGCACTCAACACGTTGATGGCGCGGATGAACACCAACACGCAGTACCTGACGCGATTGTTCGGGGGTGCGAACAGCAGCGGCACGCTGTCCAGCAAGTGAGCGGCCGGGTCGCGCGAGAGGCGCGGCCCGGAGTTGTCGCTCATGCCCGGCGACGCGCCAGCGCTCGCCGGATACGCATCATCACGGATAGCCGGCCCGCGGCTGTCCTTGAAGCAGGCAAAGGTCAGCCGAGACCTTCGACACGATCGGCGAACCGATCGATCGCACGCGACACCTGACGCCCGAAATAGCCGGGCCGTTCGTGCTCGTACGCACGCAGCAGCGACGTGCATTCGCGCTCGGTCCAGCGCCACACGGGCCCCTGCTTCGCGAATACCGGATGATCGTGCAACTCGGCCGGTACCGCGTGCTCATCTTCCCACCCCCAGAAATAAGCCTGGTAAGCACGGGCGAACGGCATGCCCAGCTGGTTCGCGACGGTCTCGTCGTGGCGCAGCGTGAAGTCGACGATCTCCTTGCGCGTGCGTCCGAGCGCATCGTCATGGCGCGCTTCGATCCAGCAGTGATACCGCGCGAGCTGCGACAGATGCCGCGCGGTGCGGCGCCGCTCGCGCGTCGTGCAGAGCGCGTACAGGTTGCCGCCGCCGAAATCCATCACTTCGCCGCCCGCGAACGGCCGATAGGGCTTGCCGGTCAGCAGCGTCAGCACCCGCGCGCCGACGATCGCATAGTCGGCGCAGCGCATGTAGCCGCCGCGCGTCGTCGCTTCCGATACGCTCCGGTGGACGACTTCGTCGATCACGGCGTGCAGCATGGCATCCACCGGCGCCGCCAGGATCGGCGGCCGGCTTGTCGTCGTTACGTGTTGCATGGGCGAATGCGGCTTCAGCGGTTCGTCGTAAAAATCACTCCGCGGCATGGTATTACGAGCCGTTACAACGGATGGGCGCGGGATTGCGCAGATTTGTGCGCTTTTCTCGCGTCGCGCAAGACATGTCGACAGTCCGTCGGACATGGTCGATGCAACGCGCGGCAGGTTGGTCGGACGAACATCGACGCCGCGCTCGCGGATCGCGGGCGGTTCGCGTTCATGATGTCGTGAATGACGGCAGGAGGAGCGCGGCGGCAGGCGTTGCCGCCATCGACGAGAGGGAAATCGCAACGAGTGCGCCGCGATTGCGGCGCATCGCGCAAAGCGGGTCGTGCTTGCAGGCAACGGGCGCGCCGGCCGCACGCACGGCACGCGATCGATCACGTGCCACGCGACTGGCGCGGCACGCGTCGTACGTCATGACGCAGCGATCCGCCGGCGGAAATGTTCGGTGCCGGCGACGATCTTGTCGAGCACCGCGTCGAGCGCCCAGAATCGTTCGCGCACGTCGTAGTCGATCGCACGGCATTTGATCGACCCGAACGTGCCGATCCGCTGGTGATAGAGCTTCGCGAGCGCCGGGTAACCCAGCGCCTCCGATACCGCCGAGACGACCAGGAACGTCGACAGTTCGTCGGCCAGCGCCGGATTCGACTCGCCGTGCGTGCGCAGCCACTGGTAGAGATCGGGATGGAAGTTCGTGAACACGCCGTTGAAACCGGCGGACCCGGCCTTCATCGCGTCCCAGGCGATCGCGGCGTTCGCGTTCAGGATCTTCAGCGGCGACCCCTCGGCAAGCGCGACGCGCCGCTTCACCGTCGCGAGATCGCAACTCACGTCCTTGAGCATCACGAACCGGCCCGTGTCGATGCACGCGCGCAGTTCGTCATCCGACAGAAGCCGCCGGTAAGGCGCCGGACATTCGTACAGGCCGAGCGGGAGATCAGACGGCAGTCGCGCGAGCAGCCGGTGGAGGTGGTCGAGCAACGCGGCGCTGCCCTTGCGTTGCGGATCGAGCCGGTTGGTCACGAGCACGACGCCCTGCGCGCCCGATTCGGCCGCCGCGCACAGTTCGGTAACCTGAGCGTCGAAATCGTCGCTGATGTGCCCGGACGCGACGACCGGCACGCGCCCGGCCACCCGCTCGACCACGAAGCGCGCGAGTGCCGCGCGTTCGGCGAGGCTCAGGAACTGCATCTCGCTCGATTGCGCAACCGCGAACAACGCGTCCGAGCCGTGTGCCAGATACCATTCGATGAGCCGCTCGAGCCCGGCGTAGTCGATCGCGCCGGCGTCGTCGAACGGCGTCAACATCACCGGTACGATCCCCTCGATGGTCACGTTCGATTGCTGCGAGTGTTGCATCGGTTTCTCCTTGCTTCAATGAATGCGGGTGCAGGCTGCCTGCTCAAGCCGGCAACGGTCCGGGCGCGGCGTTCGCGGCCTGTTCGGGAATCGGCTTGCGCACGAGCAGCAGATAGGCCATCGCGCCGGCGAACGCGATCGCCGCCGCCGTGAGCAGCGCGGGCACGAACGACCACTTCTGCGCGATGATGCCGGTCAGGATCGGCGCCAGCGCGCCGCCGATGAAGCCGCCGAAATTCTGGATCGCGCCGAGCGACGCGATGCGGCTCGGCGGCGCGGCCGCCGTCGCGAGTGCCCACGAGCACGCCGACGCCGCGTTGGCGAGAAAGATCACCACCGAAATGCATGCGAGCGCAACCGTATTGCTCTGCACGAGCGCGGCCGGAATCGTGAACGCGACCATTCCGAGCATCGCGGCCACCACCGCGTTGCGCCGGCTCACGACCGGCGACCGGCTGCGCCGCGTGACGAGATCCGACAGCCAGCCGGCGACCAGCGAACCGACGAATCCGCACAGGAACGGCACCGATGCGGCAAAGCCCGTGCGGATCAGGCTCATGTGCCGCTCCATCGTCAGGTAGCCCGGCAGCCAGGTCAGGTAGACCCAGTTCAGGTACACGGAGCCGAAGAAGCCGATCAGCATCCCCCAGGTCGTGCCGTGCGAGAACAGGCTGCGCCATTCGGCGAAGGTCAGTTTCGGCGCCGCGGCGACGCTCTGCGCATCGGCATCGAGATAATTGCGCTCGGCGGCAGATAGTTGCGCGCGCACCGGATCGCGATAGAACGCGAACCACACGACGGCGACGACGAGGCCGAGCGCGCCGGTCACGATGAACGCCCAGCGCCAGTGGAACGATGCAACGAGCACCGACAGCAGCAGCGGCGCAAGCGCGGTACCGAGCGGCGACGCGGCATTGAAAATACCGGTCGGCGTGCCGCGCGCCCGCAGCGGAAACCAGTTGCTCACCACGCGTGCGGCCGACGGGAATTGCGGCGCCTCGCCGATGCCGAGCACGATGCGCGCGACGATGAACCATCCAAACGTGGACACGAGGCCGCCCGACGCCTGCGCGAACGACCAGACGATCAGCCCGATGCCGAGCAGCCGGCGCGGGCCGATGCGGTCGACCAGCCCGCCTACCGGAAACTGGCACAGCGCATAGCTCCAGGAGAATGCCGACAGCAGCAGCCCCATCTGCGCGAGCGACAGGCCGAGATCGCCGCGGATCGCCGAACTCGCGACGGCCAGCGTGCCGCGATCGAGGTAGTTGACGATCCCGCTCGCCATCAACAGCGCGAGCGCGATGCGTTGACCGCGCCGAATCCGGGGCGGCGCGTGCGGAACAGGTGGGTTGTCGTTCATGTCGATTGTCTCCATGTCACTGGTAGAGGCCGGGTTCGGCCGTTCCGTCGCATGCGGAATTCAGGTATCCATACGGTTGACTTCGTCGCGCGTCGGAATCGACGTCTGCGCGCCATGGCGCGTGACGCTGATCGCGGCCGCACGCTGGCCGAAGCCGATCGCGTCGTCCATCGACGCGCCGCCGGCCCGCGCGACCGCGAACCCGCCGACGAACGTGTCGCCGGCCGCGGTCGTATCGACGGCCGCCACCGCCATCGCACGATGGCGGCCGCGCCCTGCGCTGCCGCGCCAGCACACGCCGCGCGCGCCAAGCGTGACCAGCACGTTGCCGACGCCCTTCGCGCACAGCGCATCGGCGGCGCGCACGGCCGATGCGTCGTCGCCCACGGCGATGCCGGTCAGCGACTCGGCCTCGGTTTCGTTGACGACGAGATAGTCGACCCGCGCCAGCAACGCATCGAAAAGCGGTTGCGCGGGCGCCGGATTGAGCAGCAGCGGCGTGTGGTGGGCGCTTGCGCATGCAATCGCTCGCGCAGATGGGGCTGCTGCTGTCGGCATTCTCCTGGAGCTATGCGCTGTGCCAGTTTCCGGTAGGCGGGCTGGTCGACCGCATCGGCCCGCGCCGGCTGCTCGGCATCGGGCTGATCGT